>CAZNIX010000080.1:0-13444 GCA_964573125.1 uncultured Thermoanaerobaculia bacterium | reverse complement strand
GTCTCGGCGCCGTTGGGCAGCCGCACGCGGTCGACCGCGAGGTCGACCACCTTGCCGGCGTAGATCGGCCGGGTCGACAGACGCTCGGCGCCGCCGCCTCTCACCTGACCGTCCCGGCCCCCGCCCCGGCGCCGGGCGCGCCCGCGCCGGCCGGCGCGGACCCGGGAGCGGACCCGGGAGCGGGCGCGGCGCCGGGAGCGTTTTCGGCAGCCGGCGGCGCGGCTCCGCTGTCGGGATCGGACGGCGCCGCGGCGCTCGCCGCCGCGCCGGCCGGCGGCGCTGCCGCGATCTCGGCGCCGGTGGCGTGGATCTGGATCAGCTTGAACGGCCCGTCGCCGACGCCCGCGGCCTCGGAATCGAACTCCTGGCCGCGCTCCTCGGCGAGGTGGGCGAGCCAGCCGAGATAGTCCTCCCGCGACAGCTCGACCACCCGCACCACCCCCTCCGCGACCGCGGGCCGGCCGGCGGCGTCGGCGGGGAAGACGATCACGCCGTCGTCGACCTTGATCCGCACCACCGGGCCGTCCTCGCCCGCGGCCAGCTCCATCCAGCAGCCGCGCATCGGGCAGACCGCGGCCACCCTTCCTTCGACCCGCACCCGCTTGCCTGCCCAGGCCTCGGGGTCGGCGACGATCGCGGCGATCGGGGTCGGCTCGGCGAGCGCGACGCCGTCGCCGTAGGTCTCGGCCGCCGCCGGGGGCGCGGCGGCGAGCGCGGCTCCGAGGCCGAGCAAGGCGGCGAGGGCGAGGGTCGCGGGCGGGCGGACGAAGGGGGTCGGTAAGCGCATGATGACCTCCGGGAAGAGTCGTGGAGGGCGATCATACCCGCCGAACCTCGGCACCGACCGCCACCGGTGAGGGCGATCGGCGGACGCGCTCGCTGCAATCGGTACTCCTCTACACTCTGACACGAGGGGCGCGATGAGCGACGACGGCAAGGGCGGCGAGCGGCTGGAGCGGGCGCTCGCCCTCCTCGCCGAGGAGGTGCGCGCGCGGCTCGCCCGCCACCCGCAGGGGCACCTCCTCGCCGGCGGGCGCGAGGTGCTGGACCTGGCGCTCGCGCTGCCCGCGGGCGGCGGCGCCGGCGGCGGCCGGCTGACCGCGGAGGCGGCGCGGCTCGTCGCGCTCACCCTGCAGGTGGTCGACCCGTCCATCTGCGCGCGACCCCGCGGGCGCGCGGGAGGAGGGCGCCGCCGGATGGCTGCATGTGCGGTCCACCGCTCGCCAGCGCCGCCTCCGGCTCCACCGCCGCCACCAGCTTGACGAATCCGCGTCACTGTGATGTCATCGAAAATGCGCTCGCACGGCTCTGTCTGAAATGTGGGCGAGTTCTCCGAGGTGAGGCGCCATGAGGCGTTCCGCTGTCCCCGGCAGCGCCGCAGCGCTCGCGGCCGCGACGCTGCTCGCCACCTTGGCTGCTACTCCCAGCACCAGCGCGTCCGAGACCGCCCGGGGCTCGGCGCCCGTCGCGTGCGTTCCCCTGCTCTCCTGGGAACAGGCGCAAGTGGACCGCGCGGGCAACCTCTGGGTGCTGACCGAGCGGGGCACGGCGATCCGCCGTTTGGCTCGGGACGGCACGCCCCTCGAGCGCACCGACTTTCCCGGTGTCCGCGCCTTCGACGCCGACTCCGAGTGGGGCATCGTGGCGCTCGATCGCCACGGCGGCGAGCTGTTCTGGCAGCGCCCGTCCGCGGCCGAGCCGGTGGTGCACCGCCTCCCGGCGGAGGCCGGTCACGTCGCCTGGCTCGACGCCGGCACGGTCGCCGTCAGCGCGACCGCCGCCGCCGACGCGGTCGTGACGATCGCCGTCGAGACGGGAAAGCCGGGCGCCGTGCTGCTCGGCGGCGAGGACGAGATCCGGCCCGGACCGGGAGCCACGCTCCTGCGTTCGCTCGATCTCGCGGCAGACCGCGAAAGGCGGCGGCTCTACGTCCTCGACAGCGTGACCGGGCGCCTGCGCCTGGTCTCCTTCGACGGCCGCCTCCTCGCCGATGCCAAGATCGAAGCGCATCGGCTCGCCGGGATCCTCGACTGGCTCGAAGACGTCGACCGGCAGGCCAAGGCGACCGGGACGAGCCAGACCCCGTTCTACCGCGTGTTGAGGACCGCGGTCGGTCCCGCGGGTGCCTGGGTGGTCGAGCAGTGCAACGAGGCGCGGGACCGGGCCACGGTCGCGGTCGTCGGCGACGGCGCGATCGAGCGACGGGAGATCCGGTTCGATGGTCCCTACTGCTCTCTCAACTTCGTCCTCTGGCAGGATCAGGTGGTCTTCGCCCCACCGCGTTCGCAGATCTCATGGCGATGCCCGAGCCCCGAGAGGAGGTACGAGAATGATCGGTCCGAAGGTCGTTAGAATGGCGCTGGTGTTGACGTTCGCGGTCTTCCTGAGCGCAGGCTTGCTGATCCCGTCGGCGGCGCAATACAGTGAGGATCCCAATCCGCCCGGAGGTAGCGGCAATTGCAGCTATTGCAGCCAGAACCGATGTGGCTGCGCCGCGCCCCACGGCGATTGCAGCCTGACCGCGACCTGCACCTGTTCGGGCAGCACCTGCACGGTGACCTGCACCTATCAGTGCCCCTGAGGATGTGGCGTCGCCTGGCCTCCTTCGCGGTCCTCGCCGGACCGTTGCTCGCCGCAGCCGGGGCCGCGGAAACGCCCGACGCCGTCTCGCCGGAGGGCCGGGGCGCGCCCGACGAGGCCGGCGACCGCCGCTGGGTCGAGGTCACTCCCCTGCGCTGGGGGTCCGAGGGCAAGCTCACGATGCTCGCGGACGGCGAGAAGGAGATCCGGCTGACCGCCGTCGAGGCCGGCCCCGCGATGGTCTGCGACGGCGGCGGCGGTTCCGCCGTACGCTGTGGCTCGGAAGTCATCGAGGACGGCGCGACGCTGGCGGTTCCTGCCACGCCGGGCCTGGCGGTCACGGGCCGGCTCCTCGAAGGCCGGGACCCGGTCGGCGGGGCGCGGGTGGCGGTCCTGCCGGCCGGCCTGACGGCGCGCCGGCCGTTCACCCTTCCCCTCGCGCTCGATCCGAGCGGCCGGAGCCTGGAACGGTTGGTGCCGACCGAGGAGCGAGGGCGCTTCTCGATCCCCCCGCTGGCGCCCGGCGAGTACCGGCTGGAGATCACCCTGCCCGGCGGCCGGGTCGAGCGCACCGGGCCGTTCCGGGTTCCCGACCCGGAGGAGCACGCCGCCGCCCGCGCGGGCGGCGCCGGCGCGGCGGCCGGTTCGTTCGACCTCGGCGACGTGAGCCTCGGTCTCGGCCTGGCGGTCGAGTTCTTCGCCTGGGCGCCGGGCGTCGGCCCCCTGGACGGAGTGGACGTGGGAGCCCTCCAGGGGGAGGGGGACTCGGTCCTCCTCTTCGCGGGCCGGACCGACCCCGACGGGCGCGCCGCGCTGCACGGCTTCCGACCCGACGAGCCGGTGCACGCGTCGTGCTCCGCCGCGGGCTTCCTGCGCCACGAGCAACGCTACCCGGAGCCGCCCCGGCTGGTGGAATGCCGGCTGCTGGCGCTCGCCGCGCTCGAAGGCGTCGTCGAGAGCGACTCGCGCGGCCTCCCGGGAGCGACGGTCTCGCTCGTCGCCGCGGACCGCCGGGCGACCCGGACGGCGACCGGGGAGGACGGCGGCTTCCTCCTCGAAGGGCTGGCTCCCGGAGCCTACCGGCTGGTCGCCGCGGCCGCCGATCACCGCTGGGAGGAGCTACCGATCGAGCTGGCCGCGGGTGAGCGGCGCCGGCTCCCGCCGATCGCGTTGACTCCGGCGTCGATGATCGACGGCGTCGTCCGCGACGCCCTCGACGGCACGCCGATCGCCGGCGCCTCGCTGGTCGCGGTCGAGCCCGCCGGAGTGCTGGCGGTGACCACCGACGAGGAGGGGCGGTTCGGCGCGCCGCTGCCCGAGGAGGGCGATCTGATCGTGATGGTCGCCGCGGCGGCCTACGCGCGCCGCGAGGCGAGACTGCCGGCCGGCGCCGACCTCGGCGACGAGCCGTGGAACGTCGATCTCGACCCCGGCGGGCGCATCCGCGCCACGGTCTGGAACGAGGACGGCGAGACCCCCTGCGCCGGCTGCACCGTCGTGGTCGCTCCGCGCGGGGGATCCTCGGCGCTGGTCGAGAGCGCGCGCACCTCGCTCCAGGGAATCGCCGAGACCGGTCCGCTCGCCCCCGGCCACTATCAGGTCGTCCTCGAAGAGGTCCGGAGCCTCGGCTCGGTCGTCACCGTCCGCTCGGGAGACGACCTGCGGGAAGCCGAGGTCGTCAACGGCCGCACCACCGAGGTCTTCTTCCTCCCCAAGAGCGCGGTCGAGATCCGCTTCTGGCCTCCCCCGCCGCCGGGCTGGCGGCTGAGCGCCCGCGGCGGCGGCGAGCGCCGCGTGCTCGACCCGGCGTCCCCGGGGACCTTCACTGTGCCTCGCCACCGCGGTGAGCCGCTGGAGCTGAGCCTCTTCCGCAACGGGATCACCGTCGCCCAAGGATGGGTGCCCGCCGACTTCCGCGACCCGGTCCTGGAGCTGCCCCTGCCGGCGACGCAGGTGCTCGGCCGCCTGGAGACCGCCGAGGTCGAGCGGGCGCTCGAGGTGGAGGTCGTCCCGCTCTCGTCCGGCGCGCCGCGCGCCGCCTGGGCGGTCGCCGACCGCGAGGGCGGGTTCCGGATCCCCTTCCTCCCTCCCGGCGCCTACGGCCTGGTGGCGGACGGGGCATTGCTGGCGACCTTCCAGCTCGCCGACCGGCAGGCGCTCGACCTCGGAGTGCTCGACCCTCGCCCCGGCCCACTCCCCTGAACCGCACCGTAGCCGGACGCCGGCGCGGCCCGGCCTCACCGCCAGCGCGTCGAGAAGTCGTACTTCAGCCGCGCGTACCAGAACGCGCCGTTGAACCCGAACGGCGAGTACTGGCTGTAGCGGTTGCCGACCGCGCCGGCGCTGCGGTTCTCGTCGGGGAAGGTGTCGAACACGTTCTGGCCGCCGAGGACGAGGCTCAGCCCTTCGTAGAAGGTGTACGCCGCCTCGAGGTCGACCAGGTACTCGGCGCCGTACGTCTGCGCGTCCTCGGCGTCGAGCCAGTCGCTGTAGTAGCTGAGGCGGCCGAGGAAACGCCACTTCTCGCCCAGCCGGTGGTTGGCGGTGAGCAGCCAGCGGGTCTCCGGCAGCGCCTCCTGCAGCTCCCGGATGCGCCGGTCGTCCAGGGTCGCCGGGTTGAACTCGGTGACCTCGGTCTCGGTGTGGTTGAACACCAGGCTGAAGTCGGTCTTGCCGCGGAGCGCGGGCGGCGCCCAGGTGGCGACGACGTCGATCCCCCGGGTCTCGGTGTCGAAATCGTTGACGAAGAAGCGGAAGGAGCGCAGGTTGGCCGCGCTGGTGATCCCCTCGGCGATGAGCTGGTCGATCTCCGCCTGGGTGAGCTCGAAGTCCTGGGTGATCGCCAGCCGGTCGGTGACCTCGATCTGGAAGAGGTCGGCGGTGAGCGTGAACGGACCGCTCTCGAGGACGGCTCCGAGCGCGAGGTTGACCGACTCCTCCGCGGTCAGGGGCTCGCCGCCGCGGAGCTGGGCCACCCGCGACGACGCCGGGATCGTCCCCCGGTTGACCAGCTCCTGGAGGGCGAGGTCGAACTCGGTGGTCACGTTGAAGGCGTTGGACTGGCCCGGCGTCGGCGCCCGGAAGCCGGTGCTCGCGCTGCCCCGGAGCTGGAAGCGGTCGCTGACCCGGTAGCGGCCGGCGAGCTTGCCGTTGGTGGTGGTGCCGAAGTCCTCGAAGTCTTCGAAGCGGACGGCCAGGCCGAGCGTCCACCGGCCGTCGCCGCTGTCGCGCTCGACGTCGCCGTAGAGCGCCCAGTTGCTGCGGCTCCAGACCCCGGCCGCGATGTCGCTGAAGCCGGGGAAGCCGTTGGACGCGGAGCTGAACCCCTGCGCCGCGAGGGGGCCGATCTCGAACGACTCGAGCTGGCCGATGCCGATCTCGAACTCCTCGTCGCGCCACTCGACGCCGGCCGCCAGGTTGGTCCGGTCGTTGAGCGGGTAGGTCGCGTCGAAGTTGAAGTTCAGCTCCTCCTGGGCGTAGAGGCCGGGATCGAAGGTGGTCGGGGTCGCGGGCCCGAGCGAGGCGTTGACGGTGTTGAAGATGAAGAAGTCGACCTCGTTGAAGCCGGTCGACACGCTCGCGTCCCAGCCGAAGCCGCCCGCGGTCTGCCCGCGCAGGCCGGCGACCACCGCGTAGTCGGTGAGTTCGCCGCCGAAGCTCGGGGTGAAGCCGCCGGGGAACTGCTCCTGGAAGGAGAAGCAGTTGGGATTGGCGAACACCTGCGCGAGCGCGGCCGGGTCCGGCACGTTGTCGACCACCCGGACCACCGGGCAGTTGGCGGAGCCGTCGAGGACGCCGTCCTGGGCGTCGATCAGGTCGCCGACCAGGAGCGTCTCGCCGCCGTCGATCGAGAACACCGCGTCGCGGGTGTTGGGGTTGCGGAAGAAGAAGCCGCCGGTCACCGTCTTGGTGACGTAGTTGGCGTGGCCGTAGAGCTGCCGGCCGCTCTCGCTCACGTGGCCGAAGTTCGCCCACACCTTGAGATCGTCCTCGATCTCCGGCGAGCCCCAGACCTGCGCCGGGTCGCGCACGAAGGTGTTGCCCGCGGCGATCAGCGCGGCGGCGTCCTCGCGCTGCACGCTGCGGTCGGTGGGATCGCTCGCGCCGCCCTCGACGGTGAAGTTGGCGAACCCGTTCGCGCCCAGCGGCAGGCCGAAGTTGACGGCGGCGGACCAGGCGTCGCCGTCGCCCTCGCCGTAGGTGCCGCTGCGGAGCTCGACGCTGCCGCCGCCGCGGTCGGAGCGGAGCATGAAGTTCATCACGCCGGCGATCGCGTCCGAGCCGTACTGCGCCGAGGCGCCGTCGCGCAGGACCTCGGCCTGGCGCAGCGCGAGCGCCGGGATCGCCGAGATGTCGGGCCCCTGCGCGCCGTCGGCGACGCCGTTGCCCAGCCAGTAGATGACCGCGGCGCGGTGCCGGCGCTTGCCGTCGATCAGGACCAGGGTGTGGTCCGGGGCCAGGTTGCGGAGGTTGGCCGGCCGCACCACCGTCGAGGCGTCGCTGATCGGCTGCGTGTTGACGTTGAAGGAGGGCGCGACGTTGCGCAGCAGGTTGCTGAGGTCGGTGTCCCCCTGGTTGGCGAAGTCGTCGACCTTGAGGACGTCGATCGGCACCATCGACTGGGTCACCGACCGGCCCTCGCCGCGCGTGCCGGTGACCACGATGACCTCCTCGAACTCGGCCGGCTTCTCGGGCTCCGCCGCGGGCTCCTCCTCGGCCGCTTCCGGCGCCGCCGGCTCCCCGGCGGGCTCCTGCTCCTGCGCCGGCGCCTCGGCGCCCTCCTGCGCGGACGCGAGCGGCGCCAGGGCGAGGACGAGGGCGACGCACGGCGCGAGAACGACGAACGGGACGGACGGCCGGCAACGGTTCATCGACGGGCCTCCTTTCGCCGACGGCCCGGAAGGCGAACCCACCGCCTGCCGGAAAGCAGCGGAGGCCGAGCTCGCTCCGCACGGGCCGTGCTCGATTTCGGCGAGACCGGTTCCAGCATACCGGATACCATCGGGCCGTCCAGGAGGGACCACCCGATGAGCGAGCAGAGCGGTGAACAGGGCACCAACGCGTTTCTCGACCGCGCCTTCGCGCTGCTCGACCTGCCCGCGCGGGTCGAGACCGCGCTGCGCACGCCGCGCCGCGAGCTGCGGGTCGAGCTGATCCTCCACCGCGACGACGGCGCCACCGAGAGCTTCCAGGGCTTCCGCGTCCAGCACGACAACGCCCGCGGCCCGTACAAGGGCGGCCTGCGCTATCACCCCGCGGTCGACGCCGACCACGTGCGCGCGCTCGCCAGCCTGATGACCTGGAAGACCGCGGTGGTCGACATCCCGTTCGGCGGCGCCAAGGGGGGCATCGCGTGCGATCCGGCGGCGCTGTCGCCGCGCGAGCGCGAGCGGCTCACGCGCAGCCTCGTCGAGGCGATCCGGCCGCTCCTCGGCCCCGACCGGGACATCCCGGCGCCCGACCTGGGCACCGGCGCGCGCGAGATGGGCTGGATCCTCGACCAGTACATGACCGGCCACGGCTTCGCCCCCGGCGTGGTCACGGGCAAGCCGGTCGAGCTGTTCGGATCGCCCGGCCGCGACGCGGCGACCGGCCGCGGCGTGGTCACGGTCATCGCCGCCTGGCTCGACTCCCAGGGTCGCCGGATCGAGGGCGCCCGGTTCGCGATCCAGGGCTTCGGCAACGTCGGCTCGTGGACCGCGCGACTGCTCGCCGAGCGCGGCGGCCGGGTGGTCGCGGTCTCCGACGGCGCCGGCGGGACCTTCGCCGGCGACGGCCTCGACGTCGAGGCGCTGGCCGCAGCGAAGGCGGGCGGCGCCAAGGTCCCCGACGCGGGCGCGGGCGAGCCGATCGCCAACGCCGAGCTGCTCGCGCTCGACTGCGACGTCCTGATCCCGGCCGCGATCGGCGACGTGTTGACCGGCGAGACCGCGCGCGCGGTGCGCGCCGGCGTGGTCGCCGAAGCCGCGAACGGCCCGACCACCCCCGAGGGCGACGCGGCGTTGCGCGCGCGCGGCGTCGCCGTCATCCCCGACGTCCTGTGCAACGCCGGCGGGGTCACCGTCTCCTACTTCGAGTGGGTGCAGAACATCCAGCGCTACCCGTGGGACGAGGAGACCGTCAACCGCCGCCTGGTCGAGCGCATGGAGGCCGCCTACCGCGCCGTGACCCGCTACGCCGCCGACCGCGCGACCGACCTGCGCACCGCGGCGCTGCTGCTCGCGGTCGAGCGCGTGGTCGACGCCAACGTCCGGTTGGGGCGGTTGGAGGAGCGGAAGAAGACGCCGAAGGACCTCTGAGCGAGGCACGATACAGTCCCTCGTCATGACGATGAAGCGCACCATACCGACTACCCGAGCGCCCGCTCCCGAGGGCGGCAGCGAGGTCCTGGGGGTGGACGAGGTTGCGGAACTGCTCCGGGAAATCGAGATCGCCGAGCGGCAGATCGCCGCCGGCGAAGGGATCCCGCACGACGAGGCCCGCCGGCAACTGTTGGAGCGGATCGGCAACTAGCCGTCCGCCGGGTTTCGCTCCCGCGCTCCGCCGGGTCTAACCGAGCATGACCCGCCTCCCCCTCCCCCGCGACCCCCGCTGGTTCCAGATCGCTGTCCTCTCGGCGCTGCTCGTCTACGGCGTCGCCGCGCTCGATTTCGAGGTGCGGCCGGGGATCGCAGCGGTGATCCTCGGGGTCGCGCTCGGGGTGCAGGCGCTGGCCGACCGGCTCGGCGGGCGGCCGTTCGAGCCGAAGAGCGCGCTGATCTCGGCGCTCTCGCTCTGCCTGCTGCTGCGCACGCCGTCACCGGCGCTCGCCGCGGCGGCGGCGGCGATCTCGATCGGGAGCAAGCCCTTGGTCCGGATCGGCGGCAAGCATGTCTTCAACCCCTCGAACCTCGGCCTCGTGGTCGTGGTGCTGGCGAGCGAGCGCGCCTGGGTGTCGCCCGGACAGTGGGGCAACGCCGCGCTTCTCTCGTTCGCGTTCGTCTGCCTGGGGTCGGTCGTCGTGCGGCGGGCGGCGCGCAGCGACGTCACCTGGGCGTTTCTCGCGTTCTGGGTGGCGGCGCTCTTCGGGCGCGCGGCCTGGCTCGGCGACCCGCCGGCGATCCCGCTCCACCAGCTCGCGAGCGGGTCGCTCCTCCTCTTCGCGTTCTTCATGATCTCCGACCCCAAGACCACCCCCGACTCGCGCGCCGGGCGGATCCTCTTCGCGGCGCTGGTGGCCGCGGTCGGCGCCTGGATCGTGTTCGGCCTCCACCGCGCGGCGGGACCGATCTTCGCCCTGGTCGTCTGCTCGCCGCTGGTGCCGCTGATCGATCGCCTGCTGCCCGGCCCAAAGTACCGCTGGGGCGGAAGCGGGTCGCCCGCGCCGAGCCCGCGGCCGGCCGCGCACGCCGCCGCCGAAGCCCACCCCGCGCCTGCGCCGCCGCTCCGGGCGCCGGCGCTGGTCCCGAGCACCGAGCGCTGACCGAGATGAGATCGCTCCATGGAACCCACTCTCGCCGGCTCGACCGGCGCACAAGGAGAAAGCCGATGCTCCGCCGAGCCTCGATCCTCGCCCTGCCGATCCTGACCGTCCTCGCCGCCGCGCCGCCGGCGGCCGCGTTCTGCGGCTTCTACGTCGCGCGCGCCGACACCCGCATCTACAACCGCGCCTCGCAGGTGGTGCTCGTGCGCGACGGCGACCGCACCGTGCTGACCATGGCCAACGACTTCCGCGGCGCGCCCGAGGAGTTCGCGGTCGTGATCCCGGTGCCGACGCGGATCGAGCGCGAGCAGATCCACATCGCCGAGAAGGCGCTGATCGACCACCTCGACGCCTACACCGCGCCGCGGCTGGTCGAGTACTTCGACGAGGACCCGTGCGCGCCGCGGCCGATGTACGAATACGACGCCTTGCAGGTGCCGTCCGCCGCGGCCAAGGGCGGCGCCGAGAGCCGCGACGCCCGCGCGCGCGCCCTCGGCGTGACGATCGAGGCCGAGTACACCGTCGGCGAGTATGACATCCTGATCCTCTCCGCGACCCAGAGCGGCGGCCTGGTCGAATGGCTCCTCGGCGAGGGGTACAAGCTCCCGCCGGGCGCCGAGCCGGTGGTCGGGAGCTACCTCAAGCAGGGGATGCGCTTCTTCGTCGCCCGGGTCAACCTCGAGGAGCGCGCGAAGCTCGGCTACAGCTACCTGCGGCCGATCCAGGTCGCCTACGAGACCCCGAAGTTCATGCTCCCGATCCGCCTCGGCACGGTCAACGCCGACGGCGCGCAGGAGCTGTTCATCTACACCCTGACCAGAAACGGCCGGGTCGAGACCACCAACTACCGCACCGTCCGCCTCCCCTCGGGCGACGAGGTCCCGCCCTTCGTCAAGGACGATTTCGGCCGCTTCTACAAGGACATGTTCGCGCGCCAGGTCGCCAAGGAGGACCACCGCGGGGTGTTCCTCGAGTACGCCTGGGACATGGCCTGGTGCGACCCCTGCGCCGCCGACCCGCTCTCCGCCGCCGAGCTGAGGGAGCTGGGGGTGTTCTGGGTCGACGGCGGCCCGGAGGCGCGCCGGATCGCCCCGCCGATCCCCGGCGGCGGCCCCCAGAACGTCTTCGTCAGCCGCCTCCACCTCTCCTACGACGGCGAGCGCTTCCCCGAGGACCTGCGCTTCCAGGAGACCGGCGACCGCGCCAACTTCCAGGGCCGCTACGTCCTCCGCCACCCGTGGACCGGCCCGACGCGCTGCGAGGCCGGCCAGCGCTACCGCGCCGAGCTGGCCGAGCGCCAGACGCGCGAGGCCGCGACCCTGGCCGCGCTCACCGGCTGGCCGCTCGAGGAGATCCGCGACCGCATGAAGCTCGCCTCCGACGCCGAGCCGAAGGAGGAGGAGCCGTGGTGGAAGCGGCTGTGGCCCGGGTGAGCGGCGGGCGAGCGCGCGAAGCCGGCGGGACAGAGGGCGGCTGCGCGGCGGGCGGGAGGCGGCCCCGGCGCGAACGGCCGGCGGGGGTTGATAAGATCCCCCGCCGGATCGCGCGGCAGCCGCCGCATCCCGGAAACGACATCCGCTCCCGTCGAGCCGTTCGGAGGACTTCGCGATGAAGAACCGCCCCCTCGCCCGCCCCGCCGCCCTCGCCGCGCCCCTGCTCGCCCTCGCCGCCGTCACCCTCCTGCCCGCCCTCGCCGCGGCGCAGGACCTCCACCCCTCGCGCCGGCCGAGCCCGATGGGGATGGCCCGCATCCTGCTCGGCGACGCCTATCTGCGGGTGGTCTACAGCCGCCCCTACGAGCGCGACCGGCCGGTGATCTTCGGCAAGGAGGAGGACGGCGCGCTGGTGCCGTTCGGGAAGGTGTGGCGCACCGGCGCCAACGAGGCGACCGAGATCACGGTCACGGCGGACGTGCTCGTCGGCGCCGAGAAGAAGCCGCTCGCCGCCGGCACCTACTCGCTGTTCACGATCCCCGGCGCCGAGAGCTGGCAGGTGCTGGTGGTCGACAAGCTCGGGCTCTCGGGCCCCGGCTACTTCGTGCCCGGAGAGGGGTTCACCGAGGTCGACGTCGCGGCCGGCGCGATCGTGAACGTCACCGCCAAGCCGACCGCGATCGCCGAGGCCGACAAGGTCGACCAGTTCACGATCTCGTTCGACAAGACCGGCGACGCCGGCGCCGACATGGTGCTGCGCTGGATCCTGACCGAGGTGCGGGTGCCGTTCGCGCTGGCCTCCGCGCCGGCGCCGGCGGACGCTTCATAGGGACTCCCGGCGGCGGATGACGCGCGGCTCGTGGCGAGGCCGCGGGTGCGGGGCTGGAACAGCCCCCTTCAAGCAACCGTCAGCTCGCCGCGCAGGTCCTCCTGGACCCGCCGGCGGACCTCCTCCGCGCCGAGGCCGCTGCCGAGCAGGTAGTAGAGCTTGGCCACCGCGGCCTCGGTGGTCATGTCGGCGCCGCCGACGACGCCGGCGCGGCGGAGGGCGCCGCCGGTCGCGTAGTCGCCCATGTCGACGCCGCCGCGCAGGCACTGGGTGCAGTTGACCACCGCCACGCCGCGCGCGGTCGCCGCGGCGAGCGCCGCGAGCAGCGCCGCGTCCTCGGGGGCGTTGCCGACGCCGTAGGTCTGGAGCACGGCGCCCGCCACCGGCGGCGCCAGCGCCCGCTCGACCACCGCCGCCGAGATCCCCGGAAACAGGCGCACGACCGCCAGCTCGGCCGGCGCCGGCTCGGCGAGCCGCGGCGCCGCCCCCGGCTCCGGCCGCCGCACGCGGTCGAGGTCGAGCTCGATGTCGACCCCGACCTCGCCGAGCGGCGGGAAGTTCGGCGAGTCGAAGGCGTCGAAGCCGCCGGCGCTGACCTTGGTCGCGCGGTTGCCGCGCAGGAGCCGGCTGCCGAAGAAGAGACACACCTCCGGCACCGGCTGGCGGGCGGCGATCAGCATCGAGGTGATCAGGTTCTCCCTGCCGTCGCTCCGCACCTCGACGAGCGGGATCTGTGAGCCGGTGAAGATCACCGGCTTGCCCAGCCCTTCGAGCATGAACGAGAGCGCCGCCGCCGAAAACGCCATGGTGTCGGTGCCGTGGAGGACGACGAAGCCGTCGTAGCCGTGGTAGTGGCTCATCAGGTCGCGGCCGATCGCCGCCCAGTCGGCGGGCCGGACGTTCGCCGAGTCGAGCAGCGTCGGGTACTCGCGGACGGTGAAGGCCGGCATCTCGTCGCGCTGCAGCTCGGGCATCGCGGCCATCCGCTCCTCGAGGAAGCCGGGCGCCGGCGCGTACCCGCGCGGCCCGCGGCGCATGCCCAGGGTGCCGCCGGTGTGGGCGATGTAGACGCGGCCGCGGCTCATCCGGCCTCCGGGCGCGGCGGCCGGCGGCCGGCGGCGGCGAACGGCGGGCGCGCGG
>CAZNIX010000079.1:0-13593 GCA_964573125.1 uncultured Thermoanaerobaculia bacterium | reverse complement strand
GCGGGCCGGCGCGGCGCCCCCGGCCCGCGCCCCCCCCACGACCCGGTCGGCCAGAGTCGCCGGCGCGGGCGCATCGGCGGCGCCGCCCTGGAGCCGGTGGAGGCAGCCCGGGCAGTGCCCGCGCTCGACGGCGCGGGCGGCCTCGACGTGGACCGCGCCGCCGGCGTCGCCGGCGCAGGTGTAGACGAGCTCCTCGCGGCCCGGCTCGCGGTGCGCCTCCGCCGGGTGGATCTCGACCGTGCCGGCGAGCAGCAGCAGCGCCCCGAAGGCGGTCAGCAGCCTCGGCGGCAGCGGGCGGGGGGCGGGCGGGCGGCGCACGACGGTTGCATCTTACCGCACCGGCGGGGAACCGCTCCGTATACTCCCCCCATGGCGGCCCGTTTCGACGGCGAGCGGCTCACTCTCGAGCTGAACGTCCACGACCTGCTCGACGCGGCGCTCCTGCGCAGCCTAGGGTTCGCCCAGCGCGGCGGCTACGAGCGGCTTTGGCTGGGCCAGGCGATCCACAGCCGCTACCAGGAGGAGGCGCTCGCCGCGGACATTGCCTACCGGCGCGAGGTCGCGCTCGCCCACACCTTCGACCACCGCGGCTGGACGGTCACCGTCGCCGGGCGCGCCGACGGCATCCGCCGCGAGCCGGACGCCGGGCTGGTGGTCGAGGAGATCAAGTCGGTGCGCCGCGGCGGCGGGCTGGCGCCGGCGCAGCGCGACCTCTACGTCCGCCAGGCGCAGCTCTACGCCTGGCTCCTCCATTGTGTCGAGGGGCGCATCGAGGGGGCGCCGGTCACCGCCGAGCTGGTGCTGATCGAGATCGGCACCGCGAACGTCGAGCGCGTGCCGGTCGACCTCGACCTCAAGGGGATCGAGGCCGGCGTCAAGCGGCGCCTCAACTCGATGCTGCGCGCCTGGGACGTCGAGCGCCGGGCGGCCGAGGCGCGCCGCGAGGCGGCCGGGCGGATGGCCTTCCCCTACCCCGCGCCGCGCCCCGGCCAGGAAGAGATCACCGCCGCCGTCGAGCGCGCGCTCGCCGAGCGCGAGCACCTGCTGCTCGAGGCCGCGACCGGCATCGGCAAGACCGTCGCCGCGCTCTACCCGGCGCTGCGCTGGTGCCTCGAGCACGGCAAGCGCCTGTTCGTGCTCACCGCCAAGACCACCCAGCAGGAGATGGCGACCGCGGTGCTCGCGCTGCTCAACGACGAGGCCGCGTTCCGCTCGCTGCGCCTCAAGGCCAAGGCCAAGATGTGCGCCAACGACCAGGTGCTCTGCCACGAGGAGTACTGCCCCTACGCCCGCGACTACTACGCCAAGCTCCAGTCGAGCCAGGTCGTCCAGCGCCTGCTCGACGAGCACGCCGACCTGCCGTCCGAGGCGATCTTCGACGCCGCCCGCGCCGCCGTGGTCTGCCCGTTCGAGGTCAGCCTCGAGCTGAGCGGGCGCGTCCAGGCGGTGGTCTGCGACTACAACTACGCGTTCGACCCCTACGTCGCGCTGACCGACTTCGGCGCCGACCGCGACCTCTCCGACGTCGTCCTGGTGATCGACGAGATCCACAACCTGGTCGACCGCGGCCGCGGCTACTACAGCCCCGAGCTGTCCGCCGCCGCCGCCCGCCGCGCCGGCGAGCGCATCGCCGGGGACGGTCTGGCCAGGGATGGGGGCGCCGCGATCCACCGCCGGATCGCCGGCCTCTGCCTGGAGCTTTCGGCGGCGATCGAGCGCGCGGTCGAGGACGCCCTCGACCTCGGCGACCCGGCGGCCGCCCAGGGTTACGGCGACGAGGGCGAGCGCGCGGTCGAATCGCCGCTCGCCGAAGAGCCGTTCTGGGAGCTGCGCCCGCGCCTCGACGCCGCGTTCGTCGACTACCTCGAGCACAACCGCGACACCCGCTCCCACCGCGCCGACGACCCCTTCGTCGCGCTCTACTTCGAGGTCCTGCGCTTCCTCAACGGCCTGGTGCACTCGGCCGGCGACGCCGCCTTCAGCCACTGCGCCGCGCTCGGCCCGCGCGGCGCCGCCGTGCGCGTCCTGTGCAAAGATCCGAGCCGCTTCCTCGGCCGGGTGATCGGCCGCTGCCACAGCGTCATCGGCCTCTCGGCGACCCTCTCGCCGCCCGAGTTCTACCGCGACCTGCTCGGCTTCGAGCCGGCGCGCACCTCCGCGCTCTCCCTGCCCAACCCGTTCCCGGCGGACAACCGCCGGATCGTCATCGACGCCTCGATCGCCACCACCTGGCGCGAGCGCCCGGCCTACTACCCTCAGATCGCCGAGCGCCTGGCCGCCTTCGCCGAGTCCGTGCCGGGCAACCTCCTGGCGCTCTTCCCGAGCTACCGCTTCCTCGCCGAAGTCGCCGCCCGCCTCCCCGCCGGCAAGAAGCGCGTGCTGATCCAGGAGCGCGCCGCCGGCGACCGCGAGCGCGAAGAGATCCTCGGCCACCTCCGAAACGCCCTCTTCGGCGACGTCCTGCTCCTGGCGGTCGCCGGCGGCGTCTTCGCCGAAGGCGTCGACTACCCCGGCGACGCCCTCAAGGCCGTCGCCGTAGTCGGCCCCTGCCTCCCCGCCCTCACCCTCGAACAGCGCCTCCTCCAGGAGTACTACCAGGAGCGCTTCGAGCGCGGCTTCGAGTACGCGTTCGTCGTCCCCGGCATGACCCGGGTGGTCCAGGCGGCCGGCAGGTTGATACGGAGCGCCGAAGACACGGGCGTCATCGCGCTGCTGGATCGGAGGTTTCTGCGGGAGCCGTACGCGGGCTTCTTGCCCGAGCACTGGCTGAACGGGGAGGGGCCGGAGGCGTTGACGGGGGATCCGGCGGAGGTGGCGGCGGAGTTCTTCGGGGTGCGGGTGGCTGCACTACCGTCGTCTAAACCCCTTCCCCCATAGCGCGCTCCGCCTCGTCCCGATGGTAGATTATGAGGGCACAGATCAACGCTACGCCTATGCCAAGCTCGTAGCGCAAACGGTTCGGCTCCACCTTTTCATCGATCAGACCAGGGTGCTGAGCGAGATACTCAACTACCTCCGCAGGGGTACGGAAGAGAGGCTCGCTCTCGGCTACAGGGCTTCTCAGGGCGAGGAGATGCGAGACGACGTTACGCATCATCATATCAAGTCCTGTGCGATTAATAGCGACTGGAACACCGTCGCCCAGTTGAAAGATCTGCCGAAGATCAGATCCATGGTCCCTCAGAGAAAACCTCTCCTGTGAGTGTGCTACTGAGTTCCTCAACCGGCGGAGGGCGTCTATCGCCGATTTGAGGTTGCCATCAATGAAGCGTACGACGTGGGCCACCTCGGCTCGTGCAGAGAAAGTGCTGAGTGGGCCAGGATACTCCAGTACTGCTCTTAGCTTCCTTCGGCCAATCTCCCTCGGGGCCAGACGCTCGAATAGTATCCGCAGATGAGCATCGACGATGCTTGCTCCGATGAGAACAGCACCCCGATCCGATTCGCCGACAAGGTCCGCGAGGGTTGATCCGAAGAGTGCGTGAATCTCTGGATGATCGAACAAGTTGGGGCTGGTGTTGTCTCCGGCTGTGTTCATTCGTAGCCTCGAGGTGTGCACGTATCAGCATGAAACGGGCGGACAGGACGACTCCTGTGGGCCATTATAGCTGACACGCTCGCGTCCACCAAGCAAGGCGAGCCAAGGAGCTCCAGACCAAGTTGTTTACCTCTGCCACCCGTGAACGGAGCCAGGTTCCCGAATAGGTCCCTATCGCGTTCCGAGCCGATGATCTCCCTTGTGAGTGCGCCCTCGGGGAACCGGAGATCCGCCACGCGTAGCCGCGCTGAATTCACTTTCACTTTCACCTGTCGACCTCGTTCGTGATGGGTTAAACGGCGGTTAAGGTGAGCGGCGACTGTAGGTCGCCCTCTCGACCGAGCTGTTGCCGGCCCCTCCCAAGACTAGAAGGGGATCTCGTCATCACGGGCAACGGCTTCATCTTGCTTACCCGCAACCTGCGTCAAGCCCCGCGCCACCAGAACCTCGTTCAGCGAATCGAGTGCCGCACCATCGCCAAAGACGGCTGATGTCGCGGCTCCCTCGCGGAGTCTCTCGAGGTAGGCGGTCGGAAGGTCGCTCACTGCGTCAAGTTTGCGCAACCTGTCAAGCGCATCGTCTTCCCGGGTCGATTGCAGTGTCGCATCCACGAGGCAGGTCAGCATGCGGCTGCGAGTCTTCGGTGAATGCACAAGAATACCAAATAACTCGCGCGCGACCTGAGAGACCGTCTTGCCTCCCGCTTGGAGCCCTTGGTACTTGGCGATGAAGCCGTATGGATTCAAGCCTCGGATAATCGGAATAACGAGCACGCCGCGGCCGACTGCAACCCCTACCTCTTGGTCCGTCCAGTTGCTCTCCTTGAATCCAGGAATGAGAATGGCGGCCAAGGCATCCATCGACCACAGTCCGGCCTCGATCTCGTCTTGCCACTCTCTGGTTGGTTCGATGTCCACGTGCGCCACAAACGCGCTGATGCCGAAACGGCGGAGTGCCGCCTGAAGGGACGCCGTCGTCTTCTTGAAGCTGGCGAGATGACAAAGAAACAAACGGAAGTGCTGTGGCTCCCAGAAGGTCGCTTCGACTGTGTCCTTGGTCGTCGTTACCGTGTAGGCGTGGGGTATCTCCAGTTCATCTGCAATCCTGAGAATGAGATCCGGCGGTTCATCCGACAGAAGTTCCTTTGTGTACACCCATTTGCTATTGACACCCGATGTCGGTTTGGTTGTATCTACCCCCAAGGCCCTGAGATAGCTGTCGATGTCACCGTACGACATGCGGGCCTGCAAGGCCCGCCCGATCCGGTCAATCAGGCCCAGCCTATCCACGGTCTTCACGTCTGCGCCCCATCAGCAATTCGTCCAGCACTCCGGTCAGCGGCCGGCCACGCAGCGGACCGTCCGCTGCAACAACCGGTCGTTAGACAGCCGTCGTATGCTGTCACGAGACCGCCTCTAGCGGCTCCTCGGTGTCCCATTCCTCCGGCCCCTCGTCGTAGGCCTCGGCCACGGTTCCGGCGCGGAAGAGATCCGGCTCGCGCGCGATGACCTTACCCGTCGCGGTCTCGATGCGGAGGAGCAGCGCTTCGGCCCGCGCCGCATAGAACTCCCAGAAGCGATCAGCGCGCAGCTCCGCCGGCCCGATGCAGTGTGAGCGCAGGATCTCGTCCATGCGCTCGCCGCGGACATCGGCCGCCCTCTCGATTGCGGGCAGGTACTTGGAGGGCGCGCGCCCACCGATCTGGCGGTTGGTCCGGGCAGCGAGAGCCGTCTTGTTGATCACACTGTTGTAGATGCCCGGTTCGATCTTGGCCGCTTTGCACCACTTCTCGGGAAAGATGTGATGGATATCCACCTTGTCGTCGAAGAAAGTCTGGGCCTCGATCGGCTCGCCGGTACGGAAGTCGCGCCCGCCGTCTCGCATGAGGAGCGCGTAGAGCCCCTTGTAGGCGGAGCTGTTGCGGGTGCGCAGCGTGAGTAGCCGGTTGGCTTGGAAGCTCGACTCCTGGATCGTGATCGGCTCCGCCGCCTCCTCCTCGCGCACCATCGCCACGACCTCCGGCAGGTCTCGCGCGAACCGGCTCTCGATGGCCCCGCCGTAAAGCTCGCCGAGCACCCCGCACCAGTACCAGCGGGCGATCTTCTGCCGCGCACCCTCGGTCTCTCCGTCCTTGCCGAGGTCCACGAACATCGCGGCGAGCGGCACGAGCTGGGTGCGATAGGGCAAGTCACGCGCCTTGAATATCTTCTGGCCGTAGAGGAAGCGCGCCGCGCGCACGAAGCCAGCCTCGACCCGCTCAGCCCACGTCCGCCAGTCGGCGACCTCGAGCTTCAAGATGTCCTTACGCTTGCAGCTGATGCCCGGCGCATTGTCGGCGGTGGTATCGGCTACCAGCGCCCCGCGCCGGCGCGCCTGGGTGACGAGGAGCGAGATAGCCTGGAGGAAGTCGTCGCTCTGGAGGTTGCGCAGGACAGGATGCTGGCCCTTCAGCCGTCGCTCGCGGGCGTTCCAGTCGTCGCGGAGCTGGAAGTCCTCGGCGGCGAAGGAAGCCGTCAGCAGCTCGAACACGTTGAGGGCCACGCCTCCCGTGTTCACGCGCTCGAACACGAGGCACACGGCTTCCTTGGGTGTCTCCTTTTTCAGCTCGATGACCGGCACTTGGTACTGCTCGAAGCGCTTGATGACCTCCCGCTCGAACGCGTTGAAGAGCCGCATCTTGTCGCGGTCGAAGCTCCAGTGTTCGCTGTAGGCCTGGCGCCAATCGGCGCTGTCGAAGATCCGGTTCACGGGGAATAGATCGGCGGCGTGCTCCCGCTCTGGCGTCGTCACGTCCAGGGTGATCGCGCCGCCGAACGCCTTGATCTGACGGTCTTCCGGAACGCTCAGCAGCGCGTCCTCGCGGTCGTCTTCCTTGGTAACCGCCTGCTTCATGTCGAGGTAGTACCAGCGGCGAACGGGTTTGCCCTTGGCGTCTTTGGTCTCGACCGCGGACTCGCCCATGAGGGCCTGGTAGAGGGAGGTAAGTCGCTGCTGCCCATCGAGGATCAGCGTCTCCGGCGCCACGTGGAGCAGCTTCTCATGCGTCCCGGCGAGCGGCCTCGGTTTGAAGCGCACGTGCGCGCCACCCGTTTCGAGCAGCATCACGGCGCCGATTGGGAACGAGACCGACACGCTGGCGAGGAGGCTGCGGATGCGATCGTCGTCCCAGACCCAGCCACGCTGGAAGTCGGGGAGCTGGAGCTTCCCGCCCTCAGCTCGTGCCAGCAGGTCGTGCAGAGGGGTCTTGGTGCTGTCGAAACTGGCTCCGATCATGGTCGATTCACCTGTGCCTCTCCGATACTCGCCGCGTCTCTGTCACCATGGCTGCCCTAACGGCTCGCACGTCGGAGTGCGGCGGCCTCCGGATGAGTGACGGCACGAAGAGCCTCCTCGTCACGTGGCGCCTTGCACTGATCCGAGCAGCTCTTGGAGATTGTCGAGGAGCCCAGCCGTCCGCCTACCGAGCTGATCGTAGGGAATTATCTCCACGCGATGCAATGACAGGTTCAGTTCACGAAGAACCTCACCCGCCGCCGCGCTCAGGTCCTTGGCCCTTCCTATGAGAATCAGGATTCTCGGCTGGCGCGTGTCCTCGAGCCCGAACTGAGCTCGAAGCCCTTGAGACTCCCTAAGAATTGATCTATACAGATGTGCCTGAGCGAGAGCATTACCGAGTGCCGGCCCAACCACGTACGTGCTTGGCGGCTCTGGACGTTCGTGCTGGCCCTCATGACGGTGCGCAACAATAATTGGCTCCTGCGGACCCTTGAGTTCAACTATGTCAAAGAATCCATCATAGCGATCGAGAACAAAATCTATCGTGCCTCGGGGAATGCCGACTCGGCCGCGTGCGCGGACGTACGGCAAACCGAGAATCCACGGATGCTGCTCCAAGAACCTCTGGACATCAGTCTCCGTGGCTTCAGGGAGACCTATCAGCTGCTGGTACTCCCGTAGCTGCTGTCGGGTATCCTGGATTCTCTCCGAAAGGCGCTCCGCCGTCACATTAGCTGCGAGGAGCCTCCCCTCAGTGGTCTGTGTCACCGAATCTAGCACGCGAGGCACATAGATCTCGGCTGGCAGTTGTGCGAGTCGCTCGAGGAAAGCGCTCAGGACATCATCGCTCAGACTCGATAGCTGCCGAATAATCGCCGCCAATCGCTCCGGTTGGGCGTCCGACTCGTCTAGCAGTTTCGCGAGAAGCTCTCGCCGTTTGGAATTCCCCACCAGCCAGCCTTCGAGAGCCGTTGCGTCTAGGTTCTCATCCAGGAACTCGCCGAGCTCTTGTGGAGTGAAGCGGGCTTCTCTCAACTTTGGCAGGCGTGTGATCTCCCCACCGTGGACGTTTGCATAGTATGTCGAAGCTGCATCCGCTCCGCTCTGGGAGAGATAGTCACGGATTGGAACTATCACGATATATCGATCGTCCGCTTCCTGTATTCTGGGCCTCGTGCCCTCGATCTCCGTGAGTATCAGAGTAGGGATCTTGCCAGCCGGACAGTCTCGCTTAACAGCGTCGCACAGGGACTGACCATTCCGGAAGGCTGAGCGGTCGTGTCCGAACACCTTCGACCACGAGAAGTCGAAGAGCACTTCTATCCCCGCCAACCTGGACGGTGAGTACCGGCTGCGAAGCGGGCGCCCCCACGGAATCGGCAAGATGACTGAGTCCATCGTGGGAGTGTTAGCCACTATCGATCACTCCAGCCGATGCGGCGGGAGACAGCGCGCGCCACGACGTGGATGGCTGCGGCTAGGCGGCAGCTCCTCTGGATGATCAACTCGACCGCCTCGCGGCGCTCCCGGGTCGCCTCGTCGCAGCGGAAGCGGGCGCGCTGGAGGCGGGTCCCGTAGCGGGCCAGGAGCGCCTTGGTGCAGGCCTGACCCGGCTGCAAGGTCTTCGGGGTGCTCACGTTCGTCTTGCAGTATAGGCCGTCTTATTCGCGCAAGCAAGGTTCTTCACCTCGGCAGGCGTCGGCCCCGCCGCGAGGCTTGATGTCCACGGGGACCGGATCGAGGTCGTAGGCGGGAGCCAGGCGCCAGCCGTCGGGGCCGCTGTAGAGGAAGGCGTGGTTGCAGAGGTGGTCGTCGGTGTTGGAGATCAGCACGTTGAAGACGATCCGCCGCCACAGGGCGCGCATGTCTTCCTTGGGGCGGCTCCGTACCGGCGCAGCACGTCGACGAGATCGAGGGAGCTGCGCATCTCATGGTCGCCGGCGCCGAGCATGCTCAGGGCCGAAAGGAACGGGATGCGGGTCGATGCCGTGCGGTCGAAGCGTCGCAGGATGAGCACGGGCCGGCCGGCTACGATCTGCAAGCGCCAGGCCGGTCCCTTCTTCTCACCGGCCACCACTGTCGATCGAAGTGGAAGCCGGCCGCGAAACGGCTCGTCAAGTAGCCGGCGCCGGGTGCTTGTGTCCCTGTGACTGTTGCATCGAATCCTCCCAAGCGAGGGAACCCGGAGCAGGCGTTCCACGAAGCAAGCCGGCCACGCTAAGGTCCTCGTCGACCGCAGGCCAGTGGATTCCTTCTCCGTCTCCCAGCAGCTCCCACTGATCACGCTGCTCCTTGGTCGCATGCAGCAACCGTGGGAACCAAACCAGCGGGGCCGAGATCCGGCGACCGTCGGTGAGCAGAACGGTCAACTCGTCATCCGTGATGTGCAAGTCGATTGCTCGAGCGGTGGTCTCAGCGATTGAAGTAACCATGCCATACCTCCAGCAAGCGTGTCTGATTCTCGTGGACGAGCCTCTCGATCCTCCGAAGCTCCGGCGGGCTGAAGCGCGTGGACGAGCCCAAGCCAACCGGTTGTAGCCAGAACTTCGCTATCATCCTCTCTCGTTGGACATGGCCGGCCCCGTTCCCGAGCTCCCGGGTCGGCGTCGATGCGGCGGAGGAGGTCGGTGTTCAACTGGGGCTTTCGCTTGCCGACTCGCGGGATGGACGCACCGGTCCGAAGAGAGATCGCCGACGACTTCGGCCGGTGGCTTGCCCAGCTACAGTTCCACGGGCAGGGATACAGGGAAGGCGAGGTCTATGAGTCGTATGGCATCGTGTTCGTGCCGGACCCGTACGAGGCGAGGCGATGAAGAAAAGGAGGCAACGCCGTCAGAGCCACCCGAAAGCAGCCCCTGGGCCGAGCCTCCGGGGAGAGACTAGGCTGCCGGCCTGGATGAAGTCAAGCGAGCCCTGCAAACTCTGACCCGCCGGGCGCCCGCCGGCCGCTCCGTATACTCGTGGCGCACCGCTCGAACCTCATCGACGACCGGATCACTCTGCTTCGTCATCGTTCTCTCCAATCAGCTCCAGGGGCGTCACCAAGGCCGGGACGAACAGCCCCAGCATGGTGTTCACCGCCGAATGTGCCCGAACTTGTTCGCGTTTGCAAGGTGCAGGCAGTTCCAAGTGACCAGGAAGTCGCACTTGTGTTGGGACGCCAGCGCCAGGTGGAGGGCATCTCCTCCCGGGTCGGCGGGCATGACGCGATGGCGGATGTAGACCCGCCGCCCGCCAACTCGTCGAGCACCGCCGGGCTCGTGACCAGCTCGTAACGCCCGGCCGCGGTAGCCCACCACCGGCGAGTCCACTCCCGGCGTACCACAATGTGGGGCGTCGTGCGGACATCGTGGTAGAAGCTGGGGATCGTGGCCTCGACGTAGACTCGCGGTCTGGTCGTCACTTGCCGAGAATAGCGTAGAGGGCAACCCTCCCGGGCAAGACCCGCGTCGTCCAGGCCGCCTGGGCGAGCCGCTGTTGCCTGGGGGCGGGGAGCGGGCGAGGCCGTCGATCGCATCGAGCACGAGAACGCCGCACACCCGGTATGCTCGCGGCCAAGCCGATCGGCCGAAGTTCATCGAGCGCAGGCCAAACGGGGACGCCGGCGGGCGAGCTGGAGCGGAGCCATGACAGGGCTGGAAGCACTCAAGTCCGTCCAATACGTCGAGATCGAGGGCAAGCGGTTCGCCGTCGTCCCGGTCGAGGACTGGGAGGCCATGATCGGGTGGCTCGAAGGTCTCGAGGACGTCGGCATCGCGCGCCGTGCCCTTGCAGAGGTCCGCGAGGCCGGGGGCGACCGCGGGCGGGCGGCGTGGCTACGATGGGACGACGTCAGAGAAGAGCTGTAGAGCCGAGGTTGCGATGCCAGGCTGGCGGCGAACGAGGAAACAGGGGAACACCACGACGATGAGCACCGCGCCGAACCTGACCCTTGACGAGATCGAGGATGAAGCGCTCAGGCTTCCTGCGGAGAGTCGGGCCGAACTGGTGGAGTCGCTGCTCGCGAGCTTCAGCGGCCCCGATCCCGACGTTCAGCGGGAGTGGCTGGACGAAGCGGAGCGCCGACGCCGGGAGCTGGTCGAAGGGCGAGTCGAGGGGGTCCCGGCCGAGGAGGCGTTCGCCAGAGCTCGAGCCGGTCTCCGGTGACGCGGGTCATCCTCCATAGGGCTGCGCAAGCAGAGCTGGTCGAGGCCGCGTCTCGCCACGACGGAGTGCCCTCAATCAGTCAGCGTCCACGGTCGAAGGGAGCGTCCGATGAGTAGAGCGCAGCCGAGGCCCAGGCCCCGCCGCCTCCCGGTCACCAAAGCCCGCGTCAACCTCGGCGCCGTCCTTCGCCACGTGCATGAGGACAAGGTGCCCATCATTCTGGAGCGCAACGGCGAGCCTGTCGCCGTGATCCTCGACGTGGACGAGTACGAGGACCGCCTCGACCTCCACGACCCCGCCGTCAAGGCGGCCATCGACGAGAGCCGCCGCCAGTTCGAGGCGGGCAAGGGACGGCCGATCGAGGAGTTCTTCGCCGAGCTGGAGACGGAGCTTGTCGGAGCTTGAGGGACCTGCCGGTGGTCCCCCACGCTTCGCCGTCCTCAGCTCCCCTCGGTTCGAGCGCGACTTCCGGGCCCTCGCCAAGCACCACGCCCAGCTCCTGTCTTTGCGCGAGCAGCTCCTGACCATCCTCCCGGACCGACCCGGCCAACCGAAGCCGCCGGCACGACATCGTCAAGCTCCAGGCACCCCTGAGACCGCGAAGGAACTGGGGCGCGCAGTTCCAGAGCCACGCGGGAGGCTGATGTTCGCGTAGCCACCGCGCCCGTTTCTCGGCCCGACGTCAGCGCCGCGAGCAGACAGCGGCGGTCCAGGGCGCGAGTCGGCGGAGCCACCGCTCCCGGCCCGGCCTCCGGACCCTCTGCGCGCCCGGCGCGGTCGGGCATCAGCCAGTACGTCGCGTCGACCGGCAGGCGAGCCCTTGGAAACGTAACTCGCAAGCAAGACACCCTCTAGTGTGCGGAGGCTCTAATGATCCATCCGCGAGGCGATGGACGCCTGGCGGGGACAAGGAGGGAGAGATGGCGAATCGCATGCTCGGGCCGAGCGGGGGCCACGGAGGGTCGTCGGCGGAGGACGAGGTCCCCGCCGGGGCCACGATCACCAGCATCGAGATCGTCTACGGCAGCTATGTCAACGCGGTGCGCCTGAACTGGGACCTCGACGGCCGGGAGAGCTCCGTCGGCCTGATCGGCAGGGAGGCGGGCCCCAACACCGCGACCGTTCCACTCGCCGGGCTCCAGATCCGCGCCTTCCTCGGCAGCTTCGGTTCCTACGTCAACCAGCTCAGCATCGTCACCGACGACCACAATACGCACGGACCCTACGGCAGAACCCCGGGCCCAGCGCCGTTCCAGTACGAGATCCCGGCCGGCAGCGATCTGGTCGGCCTGGTCGGCAGGACCGGCAGCTTCGTCGACGCCTTCGGGGTGATCGTGTCCGACTGCAGCGGCTGAGCGTCCCGCCCCGTCCGGCGCGACGTGACCCGGCGAGATCAGCTCCTCGAGCGCGCGCCTCGTCGCCCGCAGCGCGTGGAGCGAGAAGTCACGGACGGGGGTCCGGAGATCCTCCGGTAGCGGGGGAAGATCACGACGAAGCCGCGCCGGACGATGTGGGTGATCCACGCGCCGTAGATATTGGGGACGGTGCCGGCCCCGGAGCCCGGCTCGCCCTTCGCGAACTTGCTCGGGGTCGTGCGGCTGATCGAGGCGCGCATCCCGGTATACTCGGGGAGTGTCTGGTCCATCTTGGTGAACCATCTCGAGCGGGGGAAACGGGATGGCGAAGGTCGAGAGCCTCGAGCGAGAAGTCAGTGCACTGACGGCCGATGAGCTGGCCGAGTTCAGGGGCTGGTTCGCGGAGTTCGACGCTGCGCGCTGGGATCGCCAGATCGAGGGCGACGCCGTCGCAGGCCGGCTCGACGCACTGGCGGATCGTGCGCTGGAAGCGCACCGCCGCGGCGAGAGCCGGGAGCTTTGAGGCACAAGACCGTTGGCAGGTTCCGATCCGTTCGCGTCGGTCTCCACCGGCGCGCTCTCGGCACCGAGACAGAGAACGGGATCCTCTGGCTCTGGATCGGCAGCCACGCCGAGTACGACCGCTTGCTGCCCTGAGCGTTCAGTGCACGTGCACCCGCCCGTCGCCGTAGATGCGCGGTGCAAGGGCTTGGTTGGCCGGCGAGCGCTACTATAGCAATTTCTTGAACGTGTCGGTGTCAAGGCCGGCATCCTGCGCTATGCCCCCCATCGTGTATGCGTTGACGGGGTTGTGGCGTGGGATAGTGACGATCCGCGTACCATCAGTCATGACAATGTGCCGTCGCCCTTCGCGGGCGACCACGAACCCGACCTTCCGAAGGGCTCGGACTGCCCTTCGGTGGCTGATTCCGGGGATCTTCGGCACGGTTACACGGCAACTTCAACTTCTCGGACCTCGACCTCTTCTAGCTGCTCTGCGACAACGGCGAGGTATTCGCGTATGGCGTCCTCGATGTTCTCCAGTGCCTCGGCTTCGTTGCTACCCTGGGACCAACATCCTGGAAGCCCAGGGACCGAGACGCTGAAACCTTCCTCAGTACTGCGAAGCGCGACCTTGAACTTCATCAGGATCTCCTCCGGCCCGTCTCATCCCGGTTGAGTATATCGCCGGCCAACTATAGCTCACCGACCTGCGGTTTCCTCATGATCCGCCCGGTGGGGCCGGGCGGCGCCCGTGCCCGGGGGGCGCGCCCCCCC
>CAZNIX010000078.1:12323-13619 GCA_964573125.1 uncultured Thermoanaerobaculia bacterium | reverse complement strand
CAGTGATTGATGCCGGCGCCGATCACGATCATGCAGCGCCCGCCGGTGCGCTCGCTCCGCGCGGGCTGGTCGGCGCGGTGGCCGCCGTGGCCGTCGTGGGTCGCGTGCACACCGTGCCCGCCAGGCACCGCGTGGCCGTCGTGCCCGTCGTGGCCCGCGTGCGCACTGCGCGAGCCGCCGCCGGCGGCGATCTCGGCCGCGGCCCGCACCTCCGCGATCCGCCGGCTCTCCTCGTCGATGTAGCCGAGGAGCTTCCCGGCGTCGACGTCGGTCAGCCGGAGGTTCGGCATCGGGATCCCCTGGTACTGCGCGAGGAGCGCGGTCGCCAGCGGGTCGCCCTCGGCGAGCATCGCGTCCGGCTCCTCGAGCCAACGCAGCAGCCACTTGCGATCCCGCTGCCCGACGATGCCGTACAGATCCGGCCCGATCCGCCGCTCCGCGGGCGCGTCGACGTCGCCCCCGCCGATCGTGTGGCAGGAGGCGCAGCGGGTGCGGAACAGGTGCTCGCCGGTCGAGATCTGCCGGATCTCCGGGGCGTCGGCGAAATCGCGCCCGCCCTCCCCCGGCAGCTTCCAGTTGTGGAGCCAGCTCCCGAGCTGGTTCGCAAGGACGTAGGGGTTCTCGTAGGGCGAGCGCTTCATCCAGCGGCCGGTCGCCTGGTTGCCGATCACCAGGCTCAGGTTGTGGTCCTTCGGGGTCTCGCCCGGATCGAGCGCGCTGTAGACGCCGAGCTTCCGGCGCAGGAGCGTGATGTCCTCCTCGCGGCCGGTGAGGAAGGTCCACCCCGCGCCCACCCCCCAGTCCGCGACGTACCTGCGGAGCACCTCCGGGGTGTCGCGCTCGGGGTCGATGGTGATCGAGTAGAAGAAGACGTCGTCGCCCACCCGGTCGCCGAGGAGACGATGGACCTCCATCATGCGCGCGGTCTCCATCGGGCAGGCGTCCGGGCAGGTGGTGTAGATGAAGTTGATCGCGACCACGCGGCCGGCGATCAGGTCGTCGAAGAAGCGCACCGTCCGGCCGTCGTGGGTGACGAGCGGGACGTTCGGGAAGTAGCTCGCGCCCCACACCGCGCCCCCCTTGCCGCGGGCGGCGGCGGCCGGCGCCGCGGCGGCCGCGGACTCGACCGCCGGCGAGGGCTCTCCGGCGGTCTCGGCGGCCGGGCCACCCCACGTCAACACACCGCCGGCGGCGAGCAGGGCGGCGGCCGCGCCGGCCGCCGTCGGCCACCAACGCTTGTCGCGCATCGTTCCTCTCCTTGCGCGGCTCGAGGGCGAGGCGCGGGCGGCGGGGGCC
>CAZNIX010000078.1:0-12313 GCA_964573125.1 uncultured Thermoanaerobaculia bacterium | reverse complement strand
AAAGACAAGGACCTCGCTTGTACAGAAGTTGCTCGCTCAACCTATCATACGAGCGGGCGATGTCCAAGCGCGGAGGGCATGGTTCCATGCCGCCCCCGGGGGCCGCGCGCCCCCGCCACCCGATCCCGTGAGCCGTCAGTCGATCTCGACCGCCGAGGAATCGACCTCGCCGCCCGGCGATGCGGTGACGCAGACGGTAGTCGGCAGCGGCGTCGTGCCCTCCTCCCGGAACTCGAACTCGCCGCCCTCGACGTCGGCGGTGCCGATCAGCTCGCCCTGGCACCCGCCGGCGGTGATCCCGCCGTAGCGCAGGAAGACGAAGCTCGAGCCGGAAGGGGCATCGCCCTCGACCCGCAGCTCGTCGTCGTCGGTGTCGCCCTCGGCGCGGGTGATCTCGAGCGCCCCGCCGCCGCCCCCGCCGCCCCCGCCGCTCCCGCTGCCCGAGGAGTCCTCGTCGCCGGTGCGGAAGGTCGGCAGGGCCGCCGAGTCGACGTACTCGACCCCGTCCCAGGTCGGGATCGGCGTCGGCATCAGCTTGACCTGGCCGGGGTGCTCGATGTCCCAGCGCAGGAGCATCGCGTGGTCCTCGTGCTGGGTGTTGTGGCAGTGCTCCATGTAGGTGCCGGCGAACTCCCGGAAGCGGATCGCGAGCAGGACCTCGTCCTGGCTGTCGTCCTCCGGCCCGAGCCGGTAGACGTCCTTGCGCGCCCATTTCTCCCACTCCGGCGGCGCCTCGCCGCCGCGCTCGAGGATCACCCCTTCCTCGAAGTGGATGTGGATCGGGTGGCTCCAGCCGCCGCCGTTGACCAGGTGCCAGATCTCGATCGTGCCGAACTCGTCGTCGCCGGCGGCGTTGGTGCCGTCGAAGCCGGCCAGGGTCGGGCCGGTGGCGAGCCGCGGCGCGGCCGAGATGCGGCGGGGGTCCATGTTGAGGCCGGCGCCGCCGTCGGTCTTGATCGTCCACGGCGCGTTGTCGCTGCCGCCCGAGCGGCCGAAGATGAACTCCCGGAAGAGCGCGTCGTCGAGCTGCGGGTCGTCGCGGTCGATCGGCAGCGGGATCATGGTGTCGCCGCCGGGCTCGAAATCGTTCGGGTCCATCGAGAGGTCGGTGCCGGAGTAGGCGACGACCCGGAACTCGAGGAACCGACCGACCGCCGGATCGCCGTCCTCCCAGCGGTCGCCGTCGATCACGGGCTTGTACTCCTCGGACAGGATGTCGGCGAGCGGGATCTTGTCGCCCGTGACCTTGCCGTCGTCGTGTTCGAGGACGTTGACGAAGTAGAGCTTGTCGCCGGGCTCGATGCCCTGGGAGGCGAAATCGACGACGATGTCGTAGCGCTCGGCGATGCCGATCGTCGGCAGGATGCCGAAGTGCTCGTTGAGGTTGCCGTCGCCGTCGAGGTCGATCGAGCCGTCGAACGGGACCGCGTGCTCCATGATGTTGCCGTCGTTGCCGACCATGTGGAAGCCGACGCGGTCGTAGGAGACGCCCGAGCCCGGCGGGCCCGGGAAGTCGCCGCCGCTCCCCGCGACCTGCTTGACCAGGGCGAGCGCGAAGTAGCGCGACACCGCGGCGTTCAAGATCCGGAAGCGGTAGCGCCGCGCCCGCACCTCGAAGTAGGGCTTGTAGAGCCAGTTGGTCAGGACGCGGTCGCCGAGGAAGCCGTTGGTGTTGAAAATGTTGAACCAGAGCTGGCCTTCCTCGTCCCACGCCTTGTCCGCGATCAGCAGGTTGACGTCGTAGTCGCGGTTGCCCCAGGGGAGCGCCGTGCCGCTCGGCAGGCGCAGGTTGACGCCGTCGTCGTGCGCCTCGTTGCCGCGGTCGAGCGCGCTGTAGTAGTTGAACATCACGGCGTTGCCCTTGTAGACGTTCTGCGCCGTGAAGTCGAGCATGTGGTCGTGGAACCAGTGCGTGCTCATCGTCTCGCGCCAGTCGCCGCGGAGCTGGATGCGCCCGTCCTCGTCGCAGGTCTTGACGCCGGTGCCGACGTCGTCGTGGACGAAGAGCGTCTCGCCCTCCGCGCAGGGGAACGCGGCGCGCGCGTCGGCGGCGGTGGTGTTGACGGTGTCGTAGCCGGCGAGCTGCAGCGGCCAGCGGTAGTCGTAGAACTGGCCGGGGAAGTAGAACGCGTTCGTGTAGCCGTCGCTCTCCGCCGGGTTGTGGCCGTTGTGCTCATGGGTGGTGATCGTGTGCAGGCCGAAGCCGCGGTTGGCCGCGACGTCGATCGGCAGCGCGTCGTAGTGGCGCATCAGGATCGCCTCGCCGTAGCGCGCGACCGCGAGCTTGGGCGGGAACGTGCCGTCGAACGTCCACAGCGCCTTGTGGTCCTGGATCGGCAAGTCGGGATGGAAGCGGACGTCGACGCCCGAGGTGGTGGCGACGATCTCGTTGCCGTTGCCGTGGTTGCCGTCCGGGTCGTAGACGCGGTGGTAGAGGCCGCCCGGGCCGAACTCGCCGGCGTCGTAGTCGTGCCGCTGGCGGTCGTCGCGGGCGCCGAGGTTGCGCCGGCCGCCGGCCTGGGCGGTGGTGAAGAAGACCTGGGGGAAGAACTCGTTCCAGCGCTGGTGCGCCCAGCCCTTGCCCGGCGGCCGGCCCTCGGCCGGCGCGTCGTCGAGCGCGCGGCCGAGGAAGTCCTCGATCTCCGGCGTCCACGGGTTCTCGTCGAGGTCGTTCGCGAACTCGGTCGGGAACGGCGAGATGCCGTCCTGGTCGAGGAAGTCGTCGAGCGCCGCGCGCGACGGCCCGCTCGCCGCGACCTCGAACGGGTCCTGCTCCGGCGCGGCGCCGGTCGCCGGCGAGGGGAACGGCACGGTCAGCTCCGGCGCGCCGTCGAGGAGCTGGTTGCCGAACTCCTCGAAGCGCAGCATCTGCTGCTCGAACTCGCCGGCGCCGAACAGCGGGCTCGGCGGGCCGTCCGTCGGGACGTTGTTCGAGACCAGGTCGTCCTCGGGGAGGGCGTTGTTCTCGCCGGGATCCTCGTGGGTGCCGGTCGCGCCGCCCTCGAACGCGCCCTCGTTCGCGGGGTCGAGGTTCTCGAGGTCGTCGATCGCCTCGTCCTCGCCGATCAGCGGCCCGGTGAACGCGGACGGGTCGCCCGCGGGCGGCGGCCCGAAATCGTCCATGACGTGGGCCAGGGCGAGCACGCCGAAGCCGGCGACCACCGCGCCGGCCGCGAGCGCGATCCACTTTCCGCGTCCCGGGCCCGCGCCCGGGCGTCCGGCGACACGGGTCCGAGTGCGCCTGCGCTTCCCCTTCGCTGCCTGGGCGGAAAACCCCATCTCCATCCCTCCTTGGTCGTTGGTGACTCGCTCTCGCCGTGGCTCCGAGCGGTCCGCGCCGCCGGGGATCGTCGACACGACGACCGTCCGTCGCGGCGGAAGAGGTCCTTCCGGACGGCGGCGCACGGAACGGCCGGCGGCGGCCGCTCGCCACCGGCTGCTGGGCTCCAGGGCGGCGGGGGACGGAGGCAAGACGGATACCAGGCCTCCGGCGCCGCTCCGCAAGTCGTTCTCCCCGCGACGGTTGCGGGGCACCGCCGCGGTCGCGACCGGCGGCGCCGGGTGTTACCGGGGGTTTACAGACTGAATCCGGGTGTAGCAGTGGATATGCGCTCCGGCGGTGCCACGCCCGGCCGCCGGATCCCGAGCGCCTTGAGCTTGCGCGTGAGGCCGACGCGGCTGATCCCCAGCGCCTGGGCCGCCGCGGAGACGTTCCAGCCGAGCCGGTGGATCGCGGCGACGATCACCTCCCGCTCGGCCTGCTCGCGGCAGACGGTGAGGGGCTGGATCGAGTCCGCCGCCGGGAGCGGCTCGAGGCCGGGGCACTCGGCCTCGGCCTCGCGCACGCTCGCGGTCAGCGCCTGCGAACCGATCTCCTGGCCGGACGGGGTGAGCACCACGGCCTGCTCCAGCTCGTGCTGGAGCTCCCGGACGTTGCCCGGCCAGCGGTACGCGATCAGGCGCTCCCTCGCCTCGGCCGAGACCGCGGGCAGGGGCTTGCGATGGCGGCGGCACAGCTCGCGGAGCAAGTGGCCGATGAGCAGCGGCAGGTCGCCGCGCCGCTCGCGCAGGCTCGGCACGCGCAGCCAGAGCGCGCGCAGGCGGTAGAAGAGATCGGCGCGGAAGGCGCGCTCCTCGACCGCGGACTGGAGGTCGCGGTTGGTGGCGCAGAGGATGCGGAGGTCGACCCGGCGCGCCCGCACGCCGCCGACCGGACGCACCTCCCGGGTGTCGAGGAAGCGCAGGAGCTTGGCCTGGCTCGAGCGCGGCAGCTCGCCGATCTCGTCGATGAACAGCGTGCCGCCGTGCGCCGCGCTGGCCAGCCCGCGGTGGTCCTCGCAGGCGCCCGAGAACGCCCCCTTGACGTGGCCGAACAGCTCGCTCTCGAACAGCGAGTCCGGGATCGCGGAGGCGTTGACGGCGACGAACGGGCCGTTCGCGCGGCGGCTCTGCCGGTGGAGCGCGCGCGCCACCAGGTCCTTGCCCGCCCCCGTCTCCCCCTCGATGAGCACCACCGCGTCGGTGCGCGCGGACAGCGCGATGCGGCGGAACAGCTCCAGCATGGGCGGCGAGCGCCCGACCATGCCGAAGCACCCGACGGTGCCCTCCGGGGGAGAGCTGCCGACGATGCGGAGCTCCCCCATCTCCCTCCCCTGGCCGGACCGGGCGGCCCGGCCGAAACTAGGCTGCGTGCCGCCTTAGTGCCGGCGGGAGGGCGATCCGTGACAAAGAGACCCGAGATTCGCTCGCGGCGGGGCGTCCACCCCGGCCGCACTCGCCGGCGGCGCCGGCGGCGCACGACGAGGCGAGCGAGAGTGGAGGTCGGTGGCAGCGAGGTCGAGAGATCAGCCGGACGGCCGGGGTTCGGTCGTCGCCTCGCCCGGCGCTCCGCCTGCGGTCGGCAGATCCGCGCCGGTCAGGGCGCCCCGCCGCCTCCCGGGACCACCGGGCACTTCGGCGCCGGCGGGTTGACCGGCACGTCCGGCTGGTTCTTCTGCATCCAGTGGTAGTAGTTCTCGTTGGCGAAGAGGTCGCCGGCGGGGGTGGCGGCCGACCAGATGCCGTCGCACGCCGCCTGCCGGCAGCCGCCGCCCAAGGTCCTCGCCGGGCCGGTCTCGACCGGGCAGGTGCACACGGCCTTGCCCGGATCGTTGCCGGCGACCACGCACGGCGCGCCGTAGCACCATGCCCACACGGTGTCGCGCGAGTCGCAGGCGAGCGTCTTCTCCTCGTCGTTGTAGAGGTTCGAGTAGGTCGAGATGAGATAGGTCCGGCCGCCCTGGGTCACCGGCGCGCGGTCGGCGCAGGCGCCCGGCCCCATCGACCAGCCGGTCACGATGTCGCACGAGCAGAGGGCGTGGTCGACCTCGTAGTTGAGCAGCCGGTCGAGCGTCGGGATCGGCTCGCACGGCGCCTTGATGCACAGCGCGTAGGTGCCGTCGCAGAACGTGGCCTGCTCCTGGAGCGCCTGCGCCCCGCCGGCGGCGCCCTGGGCGGCGGCGAGCCCGGGCGCGGCGGCGAGCGCCGCGGCGACGACGAGCAACATCGAGACGCGAAGACGGTTCATCCTCTCCATGGCTCCCTCCTCGTGACGATGAGTCGTTCGAGCTCAAGAACCGCCGACCAGCACCGGCCGTCCGTTGAGCGGCTGGACCGGCCGCGCGGTGTTCGGATGGCGGTAGTCCTCGACCTGCTCGGGCGTGACCGCGAGCCGGCCGCGCAGCATGTGCCAGCGCACCCCCTCGGCGCACGCCCCGGTGGTCAGCGAGCCGGCGTAGCGGACGTAGCGGCGATCCGCCGGCAGCAGGTCCCCGGGCGAGATCGCGATCGGCGCCCGCTCCCCCGGCCGCTCCGGCACCGTCGCCCAGATCCGCGCGATCGCCGGCTGCGGCTCGGCGGCCGTGTCCTCGAGGAAGACCCCGACCACCGCCAGCTCGCCGACCTGGTTCTGGTTCACGAAGTGCAGCTCCATCGCGTACTCCTCGCTCCCGATGCGGTGCTCGCCCGGCTCATGGAAATGGAACTCGACCAGCTCGAACCGCTCGCCGCGGATCGCGATCCCCGGCCGCCGGCCGGGGACGAAGTCGACCTGCACCGACTTGCCGGTGTCGAACACCTCGGCCCCGACCGTCTCGCCGTAGCCGAACTCGATCGCCGGCAGCTCCGCCGGCGCGGCGCCGGCGAGGTCGATCGGCGACTGCCGCTGCCCCACCTCGCAGATACAGTTCGCCGGCGGCCCGTCCGCCGGCGGCGCCGATGCGCAGCCGCCGGCGGCGGTCGCCAGCAGGCCGGCGGCGAGCACGAAACCGTGCATCTTTCGGTCCATCGTGAATCCTCCCTGATCGGATCGGATCGGTAACCGCGGTGGCTCTCTGTCACGTGTCCGCGGCGCCGCAACCGTTTCGGTCGGCTCGGCCGTCGGTTGCTCTCGGCGGACGCACGCGGGACGCTCGACACCGGGCCGGCCGGACGCTCACAGCTCGAACGGCTCCGCCCCCTCGTGCGTCCCCCGCGCGCGCAGGACCTCGATCGGGGCGTGGCCGAAGCTCTCCAGGAAGGCCAGGTACTCGTCCAGGCTCATGCGCTGCGCCTGCTCGCGCGCCCGGCGCAGCGCCGCCACGTCCTCGGCCGTCGTCGGCAGGTCGCGCTCCAGCTCGGTCAGCTCAAGCCCGTGCGGCGATCTCATCGAACCTCTCCTTCAGGCCGTGCCGCCGGAAATATCCCTCGACCTCGTCCCGGTCCACGCCGGGCAGACCGAGCAGGAAGCGCACGTCCGCCATCTCCTGCAGCGTTCGACTCGGGTCGTTCTTCATCGCCAGCGCCTTCATCGCGGCGAGATGCTCCGGCCGAGGCACGGGCAGCCGTACGCCGGCGCCGACCGCCCGGACCTTGCAGCCGGCGAAGAGCTTGCGGCCGGTCTCCCCGTCGACGTAGACAACGTCGAGCCGCCCCTTGGTCGGATCGGAGTGGAGGTGATTCGAGTAGCCGGACGAGACGTGCAGGGTTTCATAGCCTTGGGCTTCCAGGAATGCCACCAGCTTGTCACGGCTGGCGGCTTCGGTGACGAAATCGAGGTCCTGGGTCAACCGCGCCAGGCCGTAGCTCTGGAGCGCGAGAGCACCCACCACGCCGTAGAAGTGCCCCTCGCGTTCGAGGAACTCGCTGACCAGGATCAGGGCGCGGCGGAAGTCCATGGCGGCTCCGGCGCCATGCTACCGGAGCGGGCGGATCAATCACCGCGCCGAACGCGGAGCCTTGGTGCAGCGGGCGTAGCCCGCACGCCCTGCTCGTCGGACTTCCCGCGGACGACCAGGTTCCGTCACTGGTGTACACTGCGGTCCCTTATCAGGAGTCCAGCGGTGTCCCGAACCGACGCCCAGATCAGCGTGCAGGAGAACCTCGCTGAGCTGGACCACGACCCGGACGAGGGCCTCGACCTCGCGCCCGAACTCGAGGCTCGGCTTTTGCGGCAGTTGGAACAGGTCCGGGCGGGCGAGCGCGGCATCCCCTTGGCCGATCTGGATGCCGGCCCCAGCCCATCCCTCATGATCGACATCTCGCCGGGGCTGGACGAGAATCGCCGAAAGACCTGATCGCCGTCCGGCGGATGGAGGAAGGCAATGACCCGCCCGATCCTAGCCTGCGCGCTTGCACTGACGACAGCCATCGGCGTTGCGGCCGCCGATTCCGGCCCCCCCCTCCCCGCCCGCGGCCCGCTCGCCCATACCTACTCGATTGTCGCCCGCGATCCCGCGACCGGCGACCTCGGGGTGGCGGTGCAGAGCCACTGGTTCCAGGTCGGGCCGATCGTGCCCTGGGCCGAACCGGGGGTGGGGGCGGTGGCGACGCAGTCGTTCGTCGAAGTGTCCTATGGGCCAAAGGGGCTCGAGCTGATGCGCGGCGGCAAGAGTCCCCAGGAGGCGCTCGACCAGCTCACCGCGGCCGACGAGCAGCGCTCGGTGCGCCAGGTGGCGATGGTCGACGCCAAGGGGCGGGTCGCGGCGTGGACCGGGGAGAAGTGCATCCCGGCCGCCGGGCACAAGACCGGCGAGGCGTACTCCGTGCAGGCGAACCTGATGGACAAGCCGACGGTGTGGGGCGCGATGGCCGTGGCCTACGAGGGCTCGGCCGGTAAGCCATTCGCCGAGCGGCTGCTCGCCGCGCTCGACGCCGCCGAGGCCGAGGGGGGCGACATCCGCGGGCGGCAGAGCGCGGCGATCCTGGTGGTCGCCGGCGAGAAGGCGGCCCAGCCGTGGGGCGGGCGCAAGGTCGACCTGCGGGTCGACGACCACCCCGCCCCGCTCGCCGAGCTGCGCCGCCTCTACGAGCTGCACCTCGCCTACGAGGCGATGAACGCCGGCGACGAGGCGATGGCGAAGGGCGACGTCGCCGCCGCGGTCGGTCTCTACACCCAGGCCGCGGAACGCGCGCCGGACATCGTCGAGCTGCCGTTCTGGCAGGCGGTGACGCTCTTCTCCGAGGGCCGCGAGGCCGAGGCGCTGCCGATCTTCCGCCGGGTGTTCGCCGCCGAGGCCCGCTGGGTCGAGCTGGTCCAGCGCCTCCCCGGCGTCGGTCTCCTGCCGGACGATCCGCAGAAGCTCGAGGCGATCCTGGCGGTGGCGCCGGGCCAGCCCTGAGCGGCAGCGGGCTCAACCCGGCAGTGATTCCAGATCGCCAGCGGATGGGGAGCGCTCAGAGGCTGGGCCCCGTGCCACGCGCCGTATGCCACAGCGCGAGGACATCGACCGCTTCCTCTTCCGGCGCGACGACGTAGTACAGGTGATACCTGACGCGGCCGAGGAGCACGCGCCGCAGCTCAAAGTGCTCGGAATGGGTAACGCGCTCGCCCACGCCGGGTAGAGCACAGATCAGTTGGAAGGCCCGCTCGACCTCCTCCGCGAACGCGTCCGGGGCCTTCGATCGGTGGCGGAGCCACCAGGCGGCCGCCTTGCGGATCTGAGCCGCGGCGCGGGGAGCGACGCGAACCCGGTAGCTCACAACCTCGGCGGTGAGCGCAGCTCAGCCAGGAGGTCGGCCCCGTCGACGTACTCGCCGCGGCGGATCGCCGCCATCGCCTCGGTCACCTCGCGCTCCTGCACCGGAGAGAGGCTGACCGGCTCGCCGGCCTCTGGTGCGACGACGGCTACCCGCTCGCCCTCGGCGAGGACGTGGCGCGGCAGTTCGACCTTGCCGGCCACGACGGTCCCGGTGATGATCTTCATCGCTTGACCCTATCATTCTGGCCACCCGGGCCCTGGCGGATCTACTTCCGCATCAGCTCGGGAAAGCGCTGCGGGTCGAAGCGCTGCTTGCCGTCCTTGTCCATCGACCACGGGTTGCTGACCGCGCGAGTGGCCTTGAGCGCATCGCCGTCCCCGGTGGTCGCCAGGAACTGATGGTTGACCCGCCGCTCGGCCCGGTGGGCGTAGCGCTTGTCGTCCTTCTCGGAGACCGCCGTGGTGTTCCCGCAGGCGGGCGTCTTGCGCCGCGACCGGCTCATCGCACCTGCCCTCCGCCTCAGCCCCCGACCGCCGCCGTCGCGAAGAACCCCGGGTTCATGATCCCGTCCGGGTCGTAGCGGCGCTTGGCGGCGGCGATCATCGACCAGCGCTCGGGGCCGAAGTGGGCGAGCCACTGCTCGGGGGTCTGGAACGGCACCCAGCCGGAGAGGTAGCGCTTGCCGCCGTAGGCCACGGTCAGCTCGTGGAACATGTCGAGCTGGGCGAGCGCCTGGTCGATGAACTGCGGCGGCACCGCGGGCAGGATGCCGAAGCCCATCACGTTCTCCTGCCCCTCGGGGTAGACGAAGAGCGGCGCCTCCGAGGTGTCGCCGCGCGAGGGCCAGAGCAGGATGTGGCCGCCCGGGCCGAGCGCCTGGGGCGGGAAGCTCTCGAGCACGTAGGGGATCAGCTCCCTGGCCGGCTCCCAGGCGAGCGTGGTCTCGACCCACGGGTGGTGCATCGGCCAGTTGCCCGAGCGGTGCCAGAACTCGAAGATCGGCTCCAGCCGCCGGCAGAACTCGAGCTGGCTGTACTCCTCGGTGCGCAGGTGGCGGTAGTAGTGCAGGCCGGCGAGCACCGCGGCGTCGTCGGGCTCGCCGCCCTCCTCGTACTCGACGGTCAGAAACATCGGGTACATCCAGTGGGCGTAGAGCTGCATCCCCTCGCCGAGCCCGAGCCCCTCGCCGATCCGCCGGGTGAAGACCGGGCACGGCGCGCAGCGCGACTCGAGGGTGTGGAAGCGCTCGTGGTTGTCCGGATGCATGACGAACGCGGCGTCGGCCATGAACGCCGCCAGGTCGTCGTAGAGCAGGTGGTACATGCGCACCTTGGGCCGGCAGCGGCGGAGCCTGGTGGTGATCCGGGTGATGACCCCGAACTGGCCGAAGCCGCAGCGGACGACGTCGAAGAGGTCCCGGTTGCGCGCGTGCGAGCAGGTGACGATCTCGCCGGTGCCGGTGACCACTTCGAGCTCGACCGCGTTGTCGGCCTGGGTGCCGTAGCGGTAGCACGCCACCCCGAGGCCGGCGACCGAGGTCGTGCCGGCGAGCGTGACGCCGAGGTTGTTGGTCAGAACGCGCGGCACGAGCCCGCGCGCCACCGCCGCCGTCACCAGGTCGCGCCAGACCACGCCGCCGTCGCAGGTCGCGGTCTCGGCGTCGTCGTCTACCGTGTGGATGCGCGCGAGCGCCGAGGTGTCGAGCACGACCCCGCCGTCGGTCGTCGACTGCCCGGTCTGGGTGTGCCCCTGGCCGCGCGCGACCACCGGCACGCCGTGCTCGCGGCAGTAGCGGACGATCTCGGAGACCTCCTCGGCGGTGGCGCAGCGCGCGACCGCGCCGGGGAGCCGGCGGATGACCCGCCCGAAATCGGTCTCGAACTGCCGGCGCACCTCGTGGTCGAGGACGACGGCGTCGCCGAGCTTCTCCTTGAGCCCGGCGAGGGCGGGGGCGGTGTCGGTGGGCGAATGAACGGCCATGGACTCTCCGTCTGCGGTCGATGCCGCCGCGCGGGCGCGGCCTCGGTTTCGGGTGGAGGGGAGCGCGCCGCTCCGCGCGGCCGGCTCCGCGCCCGGGAGTCTGCCCCATCCGGGCGGTTTTTTGAAGGGGGGCCGTTGCCGGCTCGCCCGGACCCTACGGTTCGAAGGACGGCGGCCGGGGGAGGCCGGAGCACGGCACGCCGGCGAGCGCGTCGCGGTGGACGGTGCCGAAGCCGGCGGCGATCCAGGCTTCGAGGCCGCCGTCGATGAAGACCGGGTCGTCGATGCCCAGCTCGGAGAGCCGCTCGTAGACCGCCCGGCCGCACTCGGCGGCGCGGCAGTAGACGAGGACGGTGATCCCGCGGTAGGAGTCCAGCTCGGCGCGGCGGGCGTCGAGCGCCTCGAGCGGGAGGCTGCGCGCTCTCGCCAGGTGGCCGAGCGGGCCGTGGAACTCCCCCTCCGGACGCAGGTCGAGGATCGGCAGGTAGGGGGCGTCGCGGAGCATCGAGAACGCCACCGCCGGGCTGATCGCGAAGCGCTCGGTGCCGCCCTCGAACAGGGTGCGGCAGCCCGGGGCCGCGAGCGCGACGAGCGCCGCCGTCGCCGCCGCGGCGACCGCCGACGTGCCCCTCAAAAAGACTCCATGGCGTCTTCGACCGTGTCGTAGGTCGGAAACAGCTCGGCCAGGTGGGCGAGCTCGAGGAGCTTGCGGATGCGGTCGGAGGGGTTGACCAGGATCAGCTCGCGGCGGACGTCGCGGAAGCGGCCGAGGTAGCCGACCAACTCGCCGATGCCGGTCGAGTCGATCATGTCGATGCGCGAGAGGTCGATCACCACGTGGCCGCGCTCCTCTTCGAGCACGCGGCGGAGCGTCTCGGCGAAGAAGCGCGCGCTCTCGCCGAGCTTGATCACCCCCTCGACCCGCAGCAGCGTGGCGCCGCCCTCGAGCTGTCGCTTTTCGACGATCATCGCGGAGGGGCCCCGGCGCCCGCCAAGTCCGCCGTCCGCCCGAGGGACCGGTCGCGTGGCAGTCCGGCTGGAGGGGGCATCGACCGGCGGGATGGTAGCACGCCGCGCCGCGCCGGCGCCCGGCCTTGATCCCGGCGGGGAGGGCCTGAGAAGATGCCGCCGGCCCGCCGCCGGCGGCCGCCACCGAACCGCCACGGGAGACCCGGAATGACCGCACCGCGCCGCCGCGCCGCCCCGACCGCCCCCGCCTCGTGCCCGACCCCGACCCCGTCCAGGGGGATTTTCGCGCCGGCATCTTCCGCTCGATGCTGCGCACGCCCGGCATGCGTCGCGAGGAGCGCGAGATTCGCGCGCTGGCCGCGGCGGC
>CAZNIX010000077.1:0-13647 GCA_964573125.1 uncultured Thermoanaerobaculia bacterium | reverse complement strand
CGAGCGCGGCGCCCGACGAGCCGCCGCGGCTAGCCGCTCGCCGGCTCGGCGCCGCCGGTCGCGGCGGCGCCTTCCATGTGGTGCGCCTTGCGCCCGCCGCGGGCGATCCGCGGCGCGCCCAGGTGGTGCTCGAGCAGCCGCGAGGCGAGGTCGGCGGCGCGGTCGACCAACTCGCGCGTCCCGGCGCGCAGCTCCTCGCTGTCGCGCACCGCGGCGACGTTGTTCTCCATGTCCTCGGCCGACCAGCCGCGCGAGTGCGCGACGTAGGGGAAGGGCGGGAAGACGCAGCCGATCTCGGCGAAAAAGCCGAGCATCTGGCCGGCGACCGCCTGGACGTTGTCCTGGCCGCCGGTGATGATCAGCGCCACCACCTTGTCGCGCAGCAGCACCCGGTTGTGGGTGGTGATCTGGTTCTGGATGCAGTTCATGCGCTCGACCATCTTGTAGTAGAGCGCGCTCGCCGCGCCCCAGCGGATCGGGGTCGCCACCACCGCCAGGTCGGCCCAGTGGACGAACCCCTCGTAGACCCGCTCGAGCTGGTCGGTCTTGTCCATCTGGGTGATCGAGCACGGCCAGGTGCAGGCGTGAGCGCTCTTCGAGTAGAAGCCCTCGCAGTGGCGGAACTTCAGCTCGGCGAGCCGGACCAGGCGGCTCTCGAAGCCGCACGCCGCGGCGTGCTCGAGCGCGACCGCGAGCAGCGCGTCGGAAGTCGAGTAGCGCGGGTGCGCCGGGTCCATCGCGGTGGTCGAGATGCCGAGCACCCGCAGCGGCCCCGGGGCGCGCTCGACCCTGCGTGCGAGCGGGTGCGGCGGATGCGGTGCCTTGTGCCGGCGGCTCGCCGGCTCGGCCTGCACCAGGACCCGCCCGCCCTCGACCTTCACCTCGTGGCGGGGCACCCGGTCGTCCTCGTAGCCGGGCTCGCCCTCGCCGGTTGCGCGGTGGAACTTCCAGTAGTGCCAGGGGCAGACGATGTAATCGCCCTCGAGCGTCCCCTCGCCGAGCGGCCCGGCGGCGTGGTTGCACACCCCCGACACCGCGCCGAACGCGCCGTCGCGGTACGACAGCGCGATCTTGGTGCGCCCCACGCGCACCATGCGCAGCGGCGCCTCGCGCAGCGCCTCGACCGGACCCAGGTCGTGCCAGCCGTCGTCCCCCATCGACGCCTCCTCGAGCGGCGGAACGGAAGGCGCAAGCCTAGCAGCCGGGGGTCAGGCAGCGAGCCGTGGCCGTGCGAGCGGGGCGGGACGGGCGAAGAGGAAGCCCTTGCCGGTAGTGCAGCCGGCCCGAGGTGCCTCACTCCGCCGGCCCGCACGCTTCGCCCTCGGCCCGTGCGCCACCGCCCCGCGGTGCTCGGCTACACTCCGGCGGATCCGATCGAGGATCCTCTCGGCGAGCGGCCGGCCGCGCCGGCGGGAGTGGAAGCATCGATGACCGAACGCCGCCCCGGGGGCGCCGGCATGCTGGCGCTGCTCGCCGTCGCCGAGCTGCTCGGCATGAGCCTGTGGTTCACCGCCGCGGCGGCGGCGCCCGAGCTGGCGGCGCGCTGGGGGCTGTCGGCCGCCGAGGCCGGTTGGCTGACCGGCGCGGTGCAGCTCGGCTTCGTCGCCGGCACCGCGCTCGCCGCCGTGCTCAACCTCGCCGACCTGGTGCCCGACCGCGCCTGGTTCGCCGGCTCGGCGCTCGCCGCGGCGGCGGCCAACGCGGCGCTGGTGGCGGTGCCCGGCTTCCGCTCGGCGCTCGTCGCGCGCTTCCTCACCGGGTTGTTCCTCGCCGGCGTCTATCCGCCGGCGATGAAGATGATCGCGACCTGGTTCGAGCGCCGGCGCGGGCTCGCGATCGGCACCGTGGTCGGGGCGCTCACGCTGGGCAAGGCGACCCCCTACCTGCTCAAGGCCGCGGGCGGCGCCAGTGCCGAGCGGGTGGTGCTCGCGGCGTCCGGCGCGGCGGTGGCGGCCGCCGGACTGGTCGCGGTCGGCTACCGGCCGGGGCCGTACCCGTTCGAGCGGCGGCCCTTCTCCTGGCGGCTCGCCGGCGCCGTGATCGGCGACCGCCGCACCCGGCTCGCGATCGGCGGCTACCTCGGCCACATGTGGGAGCTGTACGCGATGTGGACCTGGGTGCCGGCGTTCCTCGCCGCCGCGGTCGCGGCGCGCGGCGCCGGGCCGGGATCGGCGGCGGGCGCGCCGGCCGCCGGCTGGGTCGACCTCGTCGCGTTCGGCGCCATCGGCGCCGGCGGCCTCGGCTGCGTCTGGGGCGGCTGGTACGCCGACCGCGCCGGCCGCGAGCGCACCGTGAACCTGGCGATGGCGGCGAGCGGCGGCTGCTCGCTCGGCGTCGGCCTGGCCTTCGGCGCCCCGCTGTGGCTGCTCGCCGCCGTGACCTGGGTCTGGGGCTTCTTCGTCGTCGCCGACTCGGCGCAGTTCTCGGCCCTGGTCACCGAGGTCGCCCCGCGGCACGCGGTGGGCACCGCGCTGACGCTCCAGACCTCGCTCGGCTTCCTGCTCACCCTGGCGACCATCGAGCTGGTGCCGCTGCTCGCCGGCGCCTGGGGCTGGCCGCTCGCGTTCCCGGTGCTCGCGCTCGGCCCGGCGGCCGGGATCGCCGCCATCTCGCGCCTGCGGCGCGCCTAGTCGATGCCGAGGACCGGCCCACCGAGCAGCAGCACGAGCAGCGTGATCACCGCGGTCGCGAACACGTTGAGCACGGCGCCGCTCTTCGCCATCACCGCCACGCGCATGCCGCGATGGGCGAAGACGATGGCGTTGGGCGGGGTGGCGACCGGGAGCATGAACGCGGCCGAGGCGGCGAGCGCGACCGGCACCGCGAGCAGCAGGGGGCTGTGGCCGAGGCCGACCGCGGCGGCCGCGGTCAGGGGGAGGAAGGTGGCGGCGGTCGCGGTGTTGGAGGTGACCTCGGTGAGCAGCACCACCGCCGCGGTCACCGCCAGCACCAGGAGCCAGCGCGGCGCGCCGCCGAGGCCGGCGACCGCGCCGCCGATCGCCGCCGCCAGCCCCGAGGAATTGAACGCCTCGGCGAGCGCGAGCCCGCCCCCGAACAGGATCAGCACCCCCCAGGGAAGCTTCTCGACCTCGTGCCAGTCGAGCGCCCGCCGCCGCCCCGCGCCCGGCGCCGGCACCGCGAGCAGCACCAGCCCGGCGAGCATCGCCACCGCGGAATCGGTGAGCGGCCAGCCGGTGGCCGCCGCCAGCGGCTCGCGCAGCACCCAGGCGGCCGCGGTCGCCGCGAACACCGCGGCGACGAAGCGCTCCTCGGGCGACAGCGGGCCGAGGCGGGCGCGCTCGGCCGCCAGGTGCTCGGCGGCGCCCGCGAGCCGCACGCCGGCGAGCCGGAACGCCGGCCGGGTCAGCCACAGCCAGGCGAGCGGCAGCATCAGCGCGGTGAACGGCAGGCCGATCGCGAGCCAGCGCCGGAACGACAGCGCGTAGCCGTAGGAGGCGTCGAGGAAGCTCGCCAAGAGCGCGTTGGTCGGCGTGCCGACCAGGGTCGCGACGCCGCCGATCGAGGCGCTGTAGGCGATGCCGAGCATCAGCGCGAGGCCGAAGCGCTCGAGCGGCGCCCCGGCGGCAGGCGCGGCAGGCACGGCCGGTGCGGCGGAACTCGCCGCCGCGGCCGGGGCCGTGGGGACCGCCGGCCTTGTCCAGTCCGCGGAGGTCGTCGGCTCCGCGGGGTTCGGGCGTCCCGCGGCTCCTGCCGGCATGCTCGGCGCCGCCGCCCGCTCGAGCGCCGCGAGCAGCGCCACCGCGATCGTGACCATCAGCATCGCGGTCGCGGTGTTCGAGATCCACATCGAGAGCAGCGCGGTGGCGAGCATGAAGCCGCCGACGATCCCCGCCGCCCCGTCGCCGGTGCGCCGCAGCACGCCGAGGGCGACGCGGCGGTGGAGCCCGCTCTGGCGCATCGCCGCGGCGAGGATGAAGCCGCCGAGGAAGAGGAAGATCAGCGGGTGAGCGTAGGCGGCGGCGATCTCGCGCTCGGGGGCGATGCCGGCGAGCGGCGCCACCGCGACCGGCAGCAGCGCGGTGGCCGGGATCGGCACCGCCTCGGACAGCCACCAGACGATCATCCAGGCGGCGAGCCCGGCCAGTCGCCAGGCCGGCTCGGGGAGCCCCCACTGCGCCGGCGACAGCGCCGCCGCCAGCCCCAGGGCGGGGCCGAGGGCGAGCGCGATCAGGCGCCACGGCGGCAGCCCGGCGGAGGAGTCGGTCGGGGTCACGGCCGCGGCGGAGTGTATCCGCACGGGGCGATTCCGGCGGCGGGTCCGGCCGCTCTCCGCGGCGGCGCGGTCCCGCGGGAGTCCGCCCCGAGCCGGTGGCTTCGGCGTCGCGGTGCGGAGCGCCCGGGCGGTGTACCGGAGACACCGGCTGCGCTCGCGGCTGCTGTCGCCGCCCCGGCGCGCCGCGGCTATCATGGGCGAGGCCGAGGACGTTCTGGAGATAGCCATTGGTGGCTGCTGTCGCCGCCCGGCGCGCGGCGGCTATCATCCCGCCACCATGAAGGCGATCCGTTTCCACCAGCACGGCGGCCCCGAGGTGCTGCGCCTCGACGAGCTGCCGCTCCCCGAGCCGGGCGAGGGCGAGGCGCGCGTGCGCCTCTCCTTCGCCGGCGTCAACTTCATCGACCTCTACCGGCGCTCCGGCTACTACCCGGTGCCGGCGCTGCCGGCGGTCGCCGGCTCGGAGGGCGCGGGGGTGGTCGAGGCGGTCGGCCCGGGTGTCGGCGAGGTGGCGGCGGGCGACCGGGTGGCGTTCTGGGACGCCCCCGGCGCCTACGCCGAGGCGGTCGTCCACCGCGCCGAGCGCCTGCTGCCGCTGCCCGACGGCGTCGGCTTCGAGGCCGGCGCGGCGCTGCCGCTCCAGGGGATGACCGCCCACTACCTGACGCGGACCATCCGCCCGCTCGGCCCGGGCGACGCCGTGCTCATCCAAGCCGCCGCCGGCGGCGTCGGGCTGCTCGCCGTGCAGATGGCGAAGCTCGCCGGCGCGACCGTGATCGGCACCTGCTCGACCGCCGAGAAGGCCGAGCGCGCGCGCGCCGCCGGCGCCGACCACGTCATCCTCTATACCGAGCAGGACTTCGTCGCCGAGGCCAGGCGCCTCACCGGCGGCGCCGGCGTCGACCTCGCGATCGACGGCGTCGGCCGCGCCACCTTCGAGGGGAGCGTCGCCGCCACCCGCGTGCGCGGCCACGTCGTCCTGTTCGGGCAGGCGAGCGGCGAGCCCGACCCGATCCGCCCGCGCAAGCTCCTCGGCAGCCGGACGCTCACCGGCGCGTCGCTCTACGACTACGCCCGCGACCGCGGCGAGATGCTCGCGCGCGCCGCCGAGGTCTTCGCCTGGCACGCCGCGGGCCGGCTCGCCGTGCGCATCGACCGCGTCCTGCCGCTCGCCGAGGCGGCCGAAGCCCACCGCCTGCTCGCCGGACGGGAGACCTCGGGCAAGCTCCTGCTCGAGCCATGACCGGAGATCGACAGTGATCGACGACCGCTTCCAACGCGTCTTCTCGGGCGCCCCGTGGGAGGGCGAGGTCGGCTACTGCCGCGCGCTCCGCGCCGGTGCCCACATCTACGTCACCGGTACGGCGCCGGTCGCGGAAGGCGGCGGCGTCCACGCCCCGGGCGACGCCTACGAGCAGGCGCGCCGCTGCTGGCAGATCGTCGCCGCCGCCCTCGCCGGCCTCGGCGCCGACCTCTCCGCGGTGGTGCGCACCCGCATGTTCGTCACCGACATCACCCGCTGGCGCGACTACGGCCGCGCCCACCGCGAGGCCTTCGGCGATCACCCGCCGGCGACCACCATGGTCGAGGTCCGCGCGCTGATCGACCCGGCGATGCTGATCGAGGTCGAGGCGGACGCGGTGGTGGGGGAGGGGTGATCCCCGCTGCGCTAACTGCGATGCGAAGGTCGATCGATCCATGGCCGAACCCGCGGAACCCGCAGCACACGACGATGCGTTGCGCAAGGCTCTCGCGCGCCAGGCCGAGCCGGACGCCCACGACCTCGGCCTGATCGTCGAGCGTCTCGCCTGGACCCCGGAAGAGCGCCTCGAGGCCAACGCCCGCTTCGTCCGCTTCTACCTGAGCGTCCGGCCGGAAGGCCCGCGGATCGTCGAGTAACGCGGCGGTGGGAACCGGATGAGTCCCCTTCAGGCCGACGAGATCGAGTGCGCCGTCCACAAGCGATGGACGGGGAGCGCAAAGAGCTCACGGCCGAAGGGCACGATCTCGGAGCCCGTGTAGAGCACGAGGCCCCGGCGGAAGCGCTCGCCGAGCGCGTCGCGGAGAGCGCGCAGGCCGCTGAAGTCCTTCTCGCCGAGGCCGGCGCCGGCCTTGACTTCGATCGCCACGCAGCGCCCGGCTCGGTCCTCGAGGAGGAAGTCCACTTCGCTCCCCGAAGCAGCCCGGAAGTGGTAGAGCCTCGGCTGCACGCGACTCCAGGAGAGCGCCTTGGTCAGCTCCGTGAGGACGAAGTTCTCGAGCAGCCGGCCGGCGTCCCGATCCGCCTCGGGGCGCGGGCTCTCGCCCCAGCCGAGGAGGTAGGCAGCGAGACCGGTGTCGCCGAGGTAGAGCTTGGGCGTCTTGATCAGCCGCTTGCCGAGGTTGGCGCTCCAGGGCGGGAGCCGCTGGACGAGGAACGAGGTCTCGAGCAGGGCGAGGTAGCGCTTGAGGGTCGTCTGCGCCAGGCCGGCGTCGCGCGACAGCTCGGCGAAGCTCACGAGGTTGCCGGCGTTGGCGGCAACCAGGCCGAGCAGACGCGGCAGGTCGGCGAGCCCCTCGATCCTCGCCAGGTCGCGGATGTCGCGCTGGAGGAGGGTCGTGATGTAGGCGCCGAACCAGGCGTCGCGGCGGTCGGCGCCGCCGCGCGCCAGCGCCTCCGGATAGCCTCCACGGCGGACTCGTACCCAGAGGTCGGTCGCCGGCTCCTCGGTTCCGGGCGAGAACGGCGTCGGTTCGTCGAAGAGCGCGTCGATGAGCCCTTCGCGCCGCCCCTCGATCTCCCCCTGGGAGAGAGGCCAGAGGGTGAGCACTTCCATCCGCCCCACGAGCGTCTGGGCGAGCTGGGGGAGCAGGAGCACGTTCGCCGAGCCGGTGAGGAGGAAGCGACCGGGTACGCGGTTCTCGTCCACGGCTTGTTTGATCGCCAGGAACAGGCCCGGCGCGCGCTGGACCTCGTCGATGACGACCGGCCCCCCGAGGCCCCGGACGAAGCCCTGCGGGTCCGCCGACGCCGCGGCCAGGTTGGTCGCGTCGTCGAGCGAGATGTACCGCGCCGGGTGCGGACCGCCGGCGATCTCGCGCGCGAGGGTGCTCTTGCCGGCCTGACGCGCCCCGTGGAGGAGCACGACCGGCGTGTCCGAGAGCGCCTCCAGGATCCGCGGAGTGAGGTGGCGAGCGTACATTGCGGCTCCGAGGATAGCCTGTTCGGTGGCTGATAATCAACCATCTCGTGGCTGATAATCAGCCACCTCGCTGATTATCGGCCACGGTGGCGAAGGCTGCTGGCGGGCGACCGTGCTCACTTGCCCGTGGCGCGGGACCGTCTCGCCTCGGCGAGCGCCTCTTCGAGGCCGTCGACCTCGCGGCCGGCGAGGACGCGGGTGACCGTCCCGGCGCCGTCGATCAGGAAGGCCATCGGCACGACCAGGCCGGCGCCGCCGTGGTCGCGGTAGGCCTCGTCGAGGCGGCGGTAGTCGCGGTCGTCGAAGAGATAGACCGGCCAGTCGATCTTCTCGCTGTAGAGGAACCCCTTGAGCGCGTTGAGCTCCGAGGCATCGGGGATCTGGACGGCGATGGAGAGGAAGCGGTAGGCGCCCGTCTCGGCGGCCTCCGCGGCGAGCCTCCGCAGCAACGGGAGCTTGTCGCGGCACGGTGGGCACCAGGTCGCCCACAGCACGACGAGGTTGACCTCGGCGTCGAGGGGGAGCGGCCGCGGGCGCAGGCTCTCGCCGTCGAGCCGGGCGAGTGAGGAGAGCGGGAAGCGGAAGGGGCGCGCCGCGGCGCTCTCCGCCGCCTCGAACAGCGTCGTTCCGGGGTGGACCTCGGACCATACGTGCCACTCGACGGCGAACCCCTCGACCGGCGCGAGCCGCCGGCCGGCGAGCGGGCCGCCGACCGCGACGCCCTCGACGGTCCAGAGCGAGCCGGTCTCCCGGTCGCGGAAGCGGCCCGCCCCTCCCGGCTCGGCCTCGAAGGTCAGCGTCCGCTCGCCGATTCGGCGGTCGTAGCCGCCGATGCCGTAGTCGCCGGCGGCGAGCACGACCACCGGCCGCTCGGCGATCCGGTCGTGGACGACGCCGCCGCGGCCGCCGACCGCCGACCGCGGATACGCCCGCTCGACCGCGCCCTCGCGCACGCCGAAGACCATCGCGTTCTCCGGCAGCCGATCGTCCCAGCGGCGCAGCGTGCCGCCCATCTCGGTCACCACTCCCCACTTCCCGGGCGCCTCCCGTGCGCCGTGGCCGCCGCGGCCGCTCGGCTCGCCGTAGACCACGTCCGACTCCGGGTGGCGCGCCGACCACTCCGCCCACGTGGCGAGGACGACCGGCAGGCGCTCCAGCCTGCGCGGCGCGAGCGGACCTTCGAGCGCGTGACCGTCGAACGGCGCCCACAGCGTCCCGGTCTGCCGGTCCTCGAGCACGACGGTGCCCGAGTAGACCCCGGCCGTGCGCAGCGTGAGGACCCGCCCGTCGATCTCCCGGCGGAACGCGGCGGCGCCCGAGCACTGCTCGCAGAACGCGATCACGACCGGCACGCCGGCGAGGCGGTCGTTGACCGCGTGGGCGTTCTTGAGCACCCACCACGGATAGGCCCGGGCCGCGCCGGGCAGCGCGAGCCCGACGACCACGTCGTCGGGGCGCATGTGGCTCGCGTCGGCGGCGGAACGCGTCGCCGGGTCGTCGAGGGGTGGATGCGCGGCCGCGATCTCCATCCCGACCAGGCGGTCGCGGAGCGACGCCTCCGCGCCCTCGGCCACGGACCGCTCCGGGGCCGTCCCGGCCAGCAAGGCGCCAACGCAGAGCGTCAACGCGCCGGCCGCGAGCCGGCGAGAGACCGGCCGGCGGCGGCGCGGCCGAGTCGCCCGCGACGGCAGTGCATGGCGGCGCATGCCGGGATGCTACCAACCGAGGCCGACTCCGGGCGGAGGTGCCGCGGGCCGGGTCGACCCGGCCACTCTCGCGGTTCCCACCCGACCTGCGTGAGGTGCGCCGAGCCCGGCGCTATGATCGCGCCGGGGCGAGCACCATGACCGAAGCGACACCGCGCAAGTTCCGCGAATACCCGGGACGGGCGATCACCGTGCGCTACGACGTGGCGCGGTGCATCCACTCCGAGGAGTGCGTGCGCGGCCTGCCGGCGGTGTTCGACGGCGGGCGCCGGCCGTGGGTCGATCCCGACGGCACCGAGGCCGACCGGGTCGCCGAGGTCGTGCTGCGCTGCCCGACCGGGGCCCTCACCTTCGAGCGGCGGGACGGCGGCGCCGCCGAGCAGCCGCCGGCCGAGAACCGGGGCCGGCTGGGCGCCGGCGGACCGCTCTATCTGCGCGGCCGCATCGAGCTGCGCACGCCCGCGGGCGAGCTGATCGCCGAGGAGACCCGGGTCGCCCTCTGCCGCTGCGGCGCCTCGCAGCACAAGCCGTACTGCGACGGCAGCCACGAGCGGGTCGGCTTCGACGCCCCGGCGGCCTTCGCCGAGGTGCGCCTCGATCCGTCCACGCCGCGGGGCGGCACGCTCACCGTGACCCCCGCCGAGCGCGGACCGCTCCTGCTGCGCGGCCCGGTGGCGGTCGAGGACGCCGCCGCCGAGGTCGGCTACCGCGGCGAGCGCGCCTCCTTCTGCCGCTGCGGCGGCTCCTCCGCCAAGCCCTTCTGCGACGGCACGCACAACCGGATCGGATTCACCGGCTGACCGAGCGGATGGTCCGTCCCGATCACCGCTCCGCCGGCGCGGCGGTCTCGCGGAAGGTGAATCCCGCCCGCTCCAGCTCGGTGAGCACCGGGCGGTAGATCCGCGGGTCGGTCGGGATCCGGCAGCCGGTGAGCGGCAGCTCGCCGGCGAGGACGAGGCGGGCGGCGACCGCGGCGGGGAGGCCGACGGTCTTGGCCATCGCGGTCGTCCCGCCCGGCTCGCCGTACTCGACCAGGGTCGAGGTCAGCCGCTCGCGGGCGCCGCCCGGGCGGCGCACGGTCAGCTCGTGGCGGAGGACGACCATGTCCCGGCCGCCCGGGGGGAGAGCGAGCCGCTCGCTCAGGAGCGCGGCGAGCGCCTCGGTGGGAGTGGCGGCCGAGCCGCCGATCGGCCGCTCCGAAAACAGCCCGAGCCAGTCGAGCGCGGCGATCGGCGCGCTCGTCGGGTCGAGACCGAGGAAGCGGGCGGTGCGCTCGCGGACGCTTCCGCCAGGAGCGCCCGCCGGCAGGTGCATCTCGACCAGCTCGGCCCAGCTCCGCGCCGGCAGCTCGGGCACCGGGAGCTTCTCGTCGGGCAGGCCGAGGCGGACCACCGCCAGCCAAGCGGCGGCGAAGCCGGGCCAGCGCAGGGTGCCGCGGATCAGCGTCTCGGCGGCGGCGAGGCCGAAGACGTCCCGGTAGGCGAGGGCGTCGCGGTTGGGGTAGGCCTCCATCGTCCCCACCCCCTCGACCCCGACCGGCCAGACGTCGGCGAACACCCGCCGCCAGGGGACGCGGCGGATGCGCCCGCCGCGCAGGTACTGGGCGCCGTCGCTCCCCGCCATCACGACGTTGCGCGGGTTCCAGGTCACGGCGTAGCCGAGCGGGTTGGCGCGGGAGTCGGGCGCCGGCACGCCGCTGCCGTAAGACTCGAAGGCCTCGACCTCGCCCCCCTCGGCGCGCACCCGGTCGAGCAGGGCCATCGCCGACATGTGGTCGATGCCGGGGTCGAGCCCCATCTCGCTGAGCACGAGCACGCCGCGCGCGCGCGCCTCGCCGTCGAGCGCGCGCAGCTTCGCGTCGGTGTACGACGCCGAGATCATCGGCGTGCCGCCGGCGACCGCGCGGCGGGCGACCGCGGGCTGGAGCGCCGGCGGCATCAGGCTGACGAGCAGGTCGGCGGCGGCGATCGGGTCGTCGCCCGCGGGCTCGGCGGCGGCGTCGAACCCGATCGCGCGGCCGCGCGGATGGCCCCCGACCCGCGCCGCGGCCAGCGCCTGATCGCGGTCGGCCACGGTGACCCGCCAGCCGCCCTCGGCGGCGTGCTCGAGCAGGTGGCGGATCAGGTGAGGCGAGCTGTGACCCGCGCCGAGAACGAGGATTTCTTTCGCGGCGGGCATGGTGGCGGTGTGCGGGATGGCGGGCCCACGCGGGTTGCCGGACGGTGCGGCCGCCGGCGGCGGCGAGGCGGCATTCTAACCGGCCGGCGGGCGATTTCGCGCCGCCGTCGCGCCGCCGCCGCCGCCGGCGCCGAGTCGTGGCAGGGCGGTTGCAAGAAGTCGAATCACGGCAGCAGCCGCCCGCGAGGGCCGCGGCCACGAGGATGACTGCTACGAGGAGGCTACCCGATGAAAGCGACGATCCCCGCCCTGCTCCTGGCCACGACCCTGGTCGCCGCTCCGGCCGCCGCCGGCGGCTTCGGCGCCTACGGCGCCTACTGGGACACCGACGCCGCCGACCAGGCGGCCGGCGGCGGCCTGCGCCTGGGCGTGCCGCTCGGGACGGTGCTCCAGCTCGACCTCGGTGCCACCTACTACGAGGAGCTGGTGAACCGCCCGTTCGCCGCCCTCGGCGACGTCGAGACGCCGTTCGTCGAGAACGGCCTCCAGGTGTTGCCGGTCGAGGCCGGGCTGCGCCTCAACCTCGGCGGCAACGGGCGCGTCAACCCCTACGTCGGCGGCGGTGCGCAGTACCTGTTCCTCGACAGCGATTTCGGCGAGGTCGACGACGAGGCCGGCTGGTACGCCCGGGTCGGCGCCGAGTTCGGCGGCTTCTTCGTCGAGGGCGGCTACCGCGGCGTCGAGGCGACCGTGGTCAACGACCCCGCCGATTTCGAGGACTTCGACGACCTCGAGTTCGAGGAGGAGACCGAGGTCGATCTCTCCGGCGCGATGGTGAACCTCGGCTACGTCTGGCGCTTCTGAGCGCCGCCGGAGCGCTCGCTTCCCTGCGGCCGCGGCCGCGTTGACGATACGGCGCCCCCGTTCCGGCGGGGGCGTCGCTCTTTCCGCTCGGACCCGTCCGGGCGCTGGCGGACCGGGTCGACCTCGGCGGCGCCGAGGTCGGGCCCGACTCGAGTGCGCTCCGGCCTGGCGCTCTGGCCTGGCGGCGGCTCCCGGCCACGGCTCACCGCCCGCGCCCCGGCGCGTCCGCGCGGGTGCGGCGGCGCCCTTCCTCCATCAGCGTCGCGAACTCCTCCGGCCGGCGCCCGCGCACCGCCGCGAGCAGGCGCTCGACCGCGGCGCCCAGCCGCTCGACCGCGGGCAGCGCGTGCGGGTTGTCGGCCTGGATCTCGTAGTAGACCTCCGGGCTCTCGCGCACCGCCGCGGCGGCGAGGCCGGCGAGCGCCTGGAAGGTCGTGCTGCGCACCGGATGGTCGTTTTCGGGGAGCGCGAGCGAGAACGCGATGGCGGCGGCGTGGGCGAGGCTCAGGAGGTCGCCCATGAGCCGGTCGTGCTCCTCGAGCGGGAGGCGGACCAGGCGGGCCGTGGTCGGCGCGAAGAGCGCCGCGACCGCCGCGGTCGCCTCCTCGTCGCCGGTGTCGCAGACGACGACGTCGGCGTCGCGCAGGACGACGGTCGCGGGCCCGAACATCGGATGGAGCGAAGCGACCCGGGCGCCGGCCTCCTGCAGCTCCCTCAGCGCGCCGATCAGCGGCGCCTTGATGCTCGCGATGTCGGCGATCACCCCCGCGGGCGGCCGCGCCAGCCATTCGCGGTAGCAGGCGGCGGTGCGCTGGGGCGGGGTCGCGCACAGCACGAGGTCGGCGCGCGGCAGGAGCTTCTTGCCCAGGGCGTCGATCTCCTCGGGCGCGGCGGGATCGACCACCGCGGCGGCGTAGCCCTGGGCGTCGAGGAAGCGGCGCAGCCACCGTCCCATCCGCCCGGCGCCGCCGACCACGACCGCGATCTTCCCCTCGCCGGTGGCGGCGCGGCGCAGGCTCTCCTGCTCCTGGACGGTGACCGCGGCCGCGATCAGGCGCGAGAGCAGGTCCTCGGCCACCCCCGGTGGCAGCCCCGCGGCCTCGGCCGCCGTGGCGGCGCGCTCGAGCACGGTCCGCTCCTGGGCGTAGTCGATCGTCGCGTGGCCGGCGCTGCGCTTGATCTCGCCCACCTCGCGCGCGAGGCGTACGCGTTCGGCAGCGAGCGCGACCAGGCGCAGGTCGACCTCGCGGATGCGTTCCCGGGCGGCGGCGAGGGCAGGGTCGGGGTCGGGACGGGGGTCGGATGCGGTCACGGCGGCCTCCTCGGGCGTCGCTGAGTCTCCCATGGAGTGGTAGTTACCGAGTGACCGCTTCGGGGGACGGGCGGGATCGGCCTGAGGGCGGCCGAATCGACTCGCTCAGTCGTAGATCCCGTCCGCGAACCATCCGCCGCCGGCGCGGTCGCGGTAGAGGCGGTAGAGGCCGCCGCCCTCGAGCTCGACGTCCCAGTAGTCGCGGTCGGCCGGCGCGCCGGTCCACCAGCC
>CAZNIX010000076.1:0-13841 GCA_964573125.1 uncultured Thermoanaerobaculia bacterium | reverse complement strand
TCGACGCCGTCCAGCACCGCGCGAGCCGCGACCCGCGGCCCGCCGGCGCGCCGCGGCCGCCGGCGGTCGCCGGCGCCTACCAACGCGCCGACGCGCGCCTCGGCGAGCTGCTCGTCGCGCTCGGCGACCGCGGCCTGGGCGAGGCGGTCAACCTGATCGTGGTCTCCGACCACGGCTTCGACTTCCGCCACCACCACCACACCCACGCCCCGCCGGGCGTCTTCATCGGCCACGGCCCGGCCTTCCAGCGCAACGTGCGGGTCGAGGGGCTGTCGGTCTACGACGTCGCGCCGCTGGTCCTCCACCTCCTCGGCCTGCCGCTCGCCGAGGACATGCCGGGGACCGCCACCGGCCGCTGGCGGCGGCTGCTCCTCGACCCCGGCCCGGAGCGCCGGATCGCGACCTATGAGCGCGGCCCGGCCGGCGACGCCGACCTGCTCGAGCCGCCGCTGCTCGAGGAGACCAAGCGCCGGCTGCGCGCGCTCGGCTACCTGCACTGAAGGACGGGATGGACGCGCGCATGCGGCTCCGAGCCTCGGTCTGCGGCCTGCTCCTCGCCGCCGGCCTCCTCGCCGGCTGCGGCGAGCCGCCGGCTCGGTCGGCTTGTATTCCCGCGCCAGCTCGGAGTAGACTTTTCTAAGTTATAGACAGGTCGCTATTCTCTTGGGGGCCGCGGTCGGAGTGCCCTCGCAGGGAACCCTCCAGACAGGCCGCTCAACAAGGAGCCCGCCGATGACACCGAGCACGCGTCGAAACGCCCTGACCCTCACCCTCGGCGCCACCCTCGCCGCCGCCTCGACCGTCGTCGGATGCGGCCCGTCCGAGGCGCCGCCTCCGCCCGCACTGGCCCCCGAGCCGTCGGCGGCCGATCCCTGCGCCTTCCCGGCCGCGCCTGCGGCCACGCTCGACGAGACCGCGTGGCAGCTCTTCGTCGCCGCCACCTGTCCGTCGACCGGCGGCCATCCGCTCACCTTCGAGAACTGGACCGAGCAGAGCTGCTTCCAGGACCCCGCGAACTGCCCCGGCGAGGCGAGCGCTCAGCGCCAGCTCCACGCGAGCCATCTGGCGGTGGCCCTGGCCGCCGTCGAAGGTCTCCCGAAGAACGAGTGCTCGCCGATGACCGGCACGTCCAAGGCGGGGCCGCCGCCCGACTCGCTCAAGCCCTTCGTGCCCTCGAACCTCTCCGCCGACGCGGTGTTCTGCGAGGAGGTCTTCGTCAACGACGCCGAGGCGGCCTACATCCGGGAGCCGGCTCTCGGCCAGTCGCTCCTCACCCTCCCCCAGCAGGCCGCCTACGTGGCGAGCGGCCAGAAGATCGATTTCCCGGCGGCGGCGGTCGAGATCAAGGCGGACTGGTTGCCCATCGGGGCGCTCGACCCGACCGCCTTCGACTGCAGCAAGCCGACGCCGGAGCTCTACACCGAGGTGATCAACGGCGAGTGCTATGCGCTGGTCGGCATGCACATCTCGTCGAAGCTCTTCCCGAACTGGCTCTGGGCGACGTTCGAGCCGCAGTTCCCCGCCACCAACCCCAATCGCTGCAAGCCCGATCTGTACAGCTCCTGCTCGGACGGCTTCGGCTCCGACCCGGCCGCGAGCACCGGCGAGGCGACGCAACAGACGCCGGCCCTGAAGGCGCTGATGGACGCCGCCAACCTGGCGCCGGCATTCCGGAACTACAGGCTGGTCGACGTCCAGGACGACTTCGTCGACGCGGAGACGACGAAGCTCGGCAACTCCTTCGTCGAGTTCAACGCCCAGGTTCCCGCCCAGCAGGCGTCGTGCATCACATGCCACTTCTACGCGCAGTTCGACAGCGGCCAGACTCCGCCCTGCGAAAACCCGAACTTCGGGCCGTTCCCGGCCTCCGGCTCCTTCCAAGGCTCGCCCGCGACCGGCCAGCCGGCGTTGCCCCCGGGCGCCTGGCAGAACCAGGACTTCTCGTGGTTGCTCGGCATCCTGAGTCAACCACCCTGTTCCCAGGGGTGACGCCCGAGGCGGGCCGGCGGCCGCCGGCAATCGGCCGGCCGGCGGTCAGCCGGCCGGCTGGGCGCCGGCGGTGCGGTAGGAGCCCGCGAGCAGCTCCTCGATCGCCGGCGCCGCCCGCGGTGTCCAGCCGGTGAGCCGGCGGGTGCGGTCGGCGGCGACGCGCTGGTCGAGGGCGAGGGCGTCGGCGAATGCACCGAGGCGGGCGCGGGCGGCGGCGAGGTCGAGCCGCTCGACCGCGGCTCCGGCGCCGGCCCGGCCGGCGAGCGCCAGCTCGATCATCGCCGCCCAGCCGTCGGTGCCGTGGAGGAGCGAGCCGGCTGGGGCCTCGAGGGCGCACAGGTAGAGGTCGGCGAGGTCGTCGAGGTGGACGAGCGGCCAGCGCTGGCGGCCGTCGCCGACCACCGGCAGCTCGCCGCGGGCGAGCATCCCGGGGAGGCCGCCGCCGCGGCCGTAGACCACCCCCGGGCGGATGACCACCGCGCGCACGCCGCGGCCGGCGGCGGCGGTGATCTCGGGCTCGAGCGCCGCGCGCCAGGCCGAGAGCGCGGCAGGGTGGTCGGTCGCGGTCTCCTCGTCGACGATCAGACCGCCGGTGTCGCCGAGCACCCAGACGCCGCTGGTGTAGACGAACGGCTTGCCCGAGCCCGCGAGCGCTCCGAGCATCGCGCGGGTGGCCGCGGTGTCGACCTCGGCGGCGTCGGCGCCGCCGGTGTTGGCGGCGTGGACGGCGGCGTCGGCGCCGCCGGCGTGCGCGGCGAGGCTCGTCGGCTCGCGCAGGTCGCCGCGCGCCGGGGTCCAGCCCCGCTCGTGGATCGCCGCCTCCGCGCGGTCCGAGTGCGCCAGCGCCAGCACGTCGTGCCCGGCGCCGGCCAGCGCCGCGGCGACCGCGGCGCCGATGTACCCGGTCGCTCCGGTGAGGAAGACCTTCATCCGCTCGTCGCTCCTTCCCGCGGTCTCCGCCGCCAGCTCCCGCCGCAGCCGCGCCCAGTCGAACGCCGGCCCGGGGTCGGTCTTGCGCCCGGGCGCGATCTCGGAGTGGCCGGCGATCCGCTCGGCGCTCAACCGAGGATAGACCGCGAACAGCGCCCGCGCCAGCGCCGCCAGCGCGGCGTACTGCGGGCCGGTGTAGGGGACGTCGTCGGCGCCCTCGAGCTCGATCCCGATCGAGAAGTCGTTGCAGCTCGCCCGGCCCCGCCAGACCGACTCCCCGGCGTGCCACGCCCGGCGGTGGAACGGCGCGTACTGCACGACCTCGCCGCCGCGCCGGATCAGCGCGTGCGCCGCGACCCGCAGGTGCGCGATCTCCGCGAAGTACGGATGCGCCCCCCGGTCGAGCGCGTTGGTGAACAGTGCGTCGATCCACGGCCCGCCGAACTCGCCCGGCGGCAGGCTGATGCCGTGAACGACCAGCAGCTCGATCGCCGCGCCCGCGGGTCGCTCGTCCTGGTTGGGGGAGGGGAGGAAGCGGGCGCCGGCGAGCAGGCCGGTCGCGGCATCGACGCGCATCGAAAACCACCTGGCCGGCGCAGGTCGGATCAGTCCGCCGCGAAACTCGCCGCCGCCGTGGCGTCGTCGAGGACGAACACCTCGGTGCGGCGGACGAAGGAGATCAGGTAGCCGCTGCAGTCGAGGATGCCCGCGAGCGCTTCGGGGTGGCTGCCGGTGCGCGCGTCGAGGCCGAGCTGGGAGCCGTAGGCGCGGACCGCCCGCAGCTTGAGCGCCTGCTCGCCGTGGACCAGGCGGTCGGGGAGGCAGAGGTGGCGCGCGGCGCCGTAGTCGGCGTCGTCGGGGAGCGCCGCCGGCCACTCGGGGCGGAAGCGCAGGTCGGCGAGGGTCGCCATCCGCCGCGGATCGCGCCGCGCGCACTCCTCGTCCATGCACGGGCAGACCGGGGCGCGCGGGCCGGGGTACCAGCAGTCGGAGTGCGGCGTGTCCTTGGGCGTGTGGGCGTGGATCACGGCGTAGGCGACGGCGCGCGGCGACGCCAGCTCGCGGTTGAGCCGGCGCGCGAAGCCGCCGAGCGCGGCGTGATCGGCGTGGCCGTCGAGCCAGTGGGTGGTCGCCACCAGCGTGCGCTCGGAGGTCGCCGCCAGCTCCGCGCGCAGCGCCTCGAGCAGCGTCGCCGCGGTCAGCGCCGTGAGCGGCCCCTCGCCGTAGCCGCCGGCGCAGCTCTCGCAGTCGGCGCAGGGCGAGAAGTCGGAGCGGCGCAGCGGCCGGCCGAGATCGCCCGCCTCGGCGTCCCGCCAGGCGGCGCCGAGGCCGGTATCGGGGTAGCCGAGGAAGGCCGGCGCCGGCAGGCCGAGGAGCGACGCCGCGGCGCCGCTCTCGCGCCGCCGCACCTCGGCGAAGCTGTCGATCTCGGGGGTCGCGAAGTCGGAGAGGTCGGCGGCGTCGCAGGTCGGCCCGCGGACCGAGCTGGACTTCCAGAAGCGGCACGCCTCGCAGTAGGCGTCGCCGTCGGTCGCGACCACGACGCGCACCGGCTTGCCCTGGTCGCGGTAGGCGGTGAGCAGGCCGGCGAAGCCGAGGGTCTCGTCATCGGGATGGGGGGCGAGGACGAGCAGGCCGTCGGAGGCGGTGAGCACGGCGTCGGCGCACTCCGGTGGCGCGGGCGGCGCCGGCCGGTCGATCGCCGGCTCCGCGCACGGTGAGGCCTCGAGCGCGCGCTCGCGGGTGGTGGCGCAGCCGGCGAGCGTGGCGAGCGCGGCGAGGCCGAGGGCGGTCCGCGCACGCGCGCGGGGGCCGGGCGAAATACGGATCCGCATGGCCGGGAGGATAGCGCGGTGGGGCGCTCGACGGTCGGCCCGAGAGCTATCATCGCGGCATGGCGTGGAAGACGCGGCTCCCGGAGACGAGGCGATGAGGCGAGTGAGTGCGCGGGCGGGACGACAGGTGATCGCGCTGGCCGCGCTCGCGCTCTGTCCGACGCTGGCCGGCGCCTGCCGGGGGGCGGGCGGGGGCGGCGCCGCGCCGGGCGAGGAGACCACGGTGGCCCTCGCGGACGGCTGGCGGATCCGCTCCTCGGCCGGGCTCGGGGCCGGCGGCGCCGAGCTATCGCGCGCCGGCTTCGACGCCTCGGTCGACGCCGGCTGGACGCCGGCCGCGGTGCCGACGACCGTGCTCGCCGCGCTGGTCGCAAGCGGCGAGATCGTCGACCCCTACCACGGCCGCAACCTCGAGGCGATCGACGAGACCCGCTTCGCCGTCCCCTGGTGGTACCGCACGGAGTTCGAGGTCGCCGCGCCGCTGCCGGAATCGGCGCGGCTGGTGTTCGAGGGGATCAACTACAGCGCCGAGGTCTGGCTCAACGGCGCGCGGATTGCCGGCCCCGACGAGCTCGCCGGCGCGTTCCGCGTCTTCGACCTCGACGTCACGCCCCATCTCGTCGCCGGGCGCAACGCGCTCGCGGTCGAGGTCCATCCGCCGCGGCCGGGCGATCCGACCATCGGATTCGTCGACTGGAACCCGAAGCCGCCCGACCGCAACCTCGGCCTCTGGCGCGGGGTCACGCTGCGGCGGACCGGCGCGGTCGCGCTCGACGACGTCTTCGTGCGCGCCGACCTCGACCTGCCGAGCCTGGCGAGCGCGGACCTCACGCTCGAGGCGCGGCTCACGAACCACTCACCGCGCGCGGTCGAGGCGGTCGTGCGCGGGCGGCTGCGCGCGGCCGAGCCGGCCGCCGGGGAGCGGCCGATCGAGATCGAGCGCCGGACCGCGCTCGCCCCCGGCGAGACGCGGGCGCTGCGGCTGACGCCGGCCGAGCTGCCGCAGCTCCGGCTCGAATCCCCGCGGCTCTGGTGGCCGCACACGCTCGGCGAGCCGCACCTCTACCGGCTCGATCTCGCCGTCGAGGTCGGCGGCCGCGTCTCGGACCGGCAGCGGGCGGACTTCGGCGTCCGCCACGTCGCCGACTACCTGACCGCCGAGGGCCACCGCGGCTACGCGGTCAACGGCAAGCCGGTGCTCGTCCGCGGCGGCGGCTGGGTCGACGACCTCCTGCTCGCCGACGACCCCCGCCGGCTCGAAGACCAGATCCGCTACGTCCGCCACCTCAACCTCGACACCATCCGGCTCGAGGGCTTCTGGGGCTCCTCGCACGCGCTCTACGACCTCGCCGACCGCTACGGCATCATGGTCTGGGTCGGGTGGAGCTGCCAGTGGGAGTGGCAGGACTACCTCGGCCAGCCGGTGGATGAGGAGTTCGGCGGCATCGACACGCCGGCCGAGATGGACCTCGTCGCCCGCTCGTGGCGCGACCAGGTGGTGCGGCTGCGCAACCACCCGAGCGTCGTGGTCTGGAACCTGGCGAGCGACATGCTGCCGCGGCCGGAGCTCGAGCGGCGCTACCGCGACCTCCTGGCCGAGATCGACCCCACCCGGCCGCCGCTCGCCGCCTGCTCGACCCGCACCAGCGAGGTCAGCGGCCCGACCGGGGTCAAGATGAACGGCCCCTACGAGTGGGTGCCGCCGGACTACTGGTACCTCGACGGCGAGCGCGGCGGCGCCTTCGGCTTCGCGACCGAGATCGGCCCCGGCGCCCAGCCGCCGCCGCTCGGCAGCCTCGAGCGGATGCTCCCGCCCGCGCACCGCTGGCCGATCGACGAGACGTGGGACTACCACTCCGGCCGCCACGAGTTCGCGAACCTCGACCGCTACGCCGCCGCGCTCGCCGCGCGCTACGGCGAGCCGAGCGGCATCGAGGAGTTCGCGGCGAAGGCGCAGCTCGCCAACTACGAGGCGATGCGCGCGATGTTCGAGGCCTACTCGCTGCGCCGGCCGCGCACGACCGGCGTCGTCCAGTGGATGCTCAACGCGGCGTGGCCGAAGCTCTTCTGGCAGCTCTACGACTGGTACCTGGTGCCCAACGGCGCGTTCTACGGCGCGCGCCTCGCCAACCGTCCGCTCCACGTCGCCTACGACTACGGCACGCGCGAGGTGGTCGCGGTCAACGACCGCGCGGAGCCGCTGGCCGGCGCGGTGGCGCGGGTGCGGGTCTACGACCTGCGCTCGGTGGTCAACCTCGACGTGGCGGAGCCGCTCGAGCTGGCGGCGGAGAGCCGCGATGTGGTGCTGGCGCTTCCCGAGCGGGTGAGCGGCGGCGGGCCGGTCTTCCTCGACCTCCGGATCACCGGCGCCGACGGCGACCCGCTCGCCGCCAACCTCTACTGGCTGCCGCCCGAGCCCGACGTGCTCGACTGGGAGGCGAGCGAGTGGTTCGTAACCCCGGTCGAGCGCTACGCCGACCTGAGCGCGTTCACGCGGCTGCCGGCAGCGGCGCTCGAGGTCGAGCACCGCTTCGCCGCCGCCCGCGACGGCGACGGCCAGGAGATCGTGGTGACGCTCGCCAACCCGGGGCCGCAGATCGCGTTCTTCGTCGAGCTGGCGGTGGTCGGCGCCCAGTCGGGGCGCCAGGCGGTGCCGATCTACTGGGACGACAACTACGTCTCGCTCGTCCCCGGCGAGCGCCGGGAGATCCGCGGCGCGTTCCCGGCGCACGCGCTCGCCGAGGGCGACCCGCCGGCCTTCCGCTACTCGGGGATCAACGTCGAGGCGCGACAGGAGCGATAGGAGGGAAGGAGGCGAACCGATGTCCGAGCACCGCGCGACGATCGCCTGGCGGCGTACCAGCGAGTCCTTCGACTACGAGACCTACAACCGCGACCACGAGTGGGCGTTCGAGGGCGGCGTCCGCGTCCCCGCCTCCTCGGCGCCCGATTTCTACGGCGACCCCGACCGCGTCGACCCCGAAAAAGCGTTCGTGGCCGCGCTCTCGGGCTGCCACATGCTGACCTTCCTCGCGGTCTGCGCCCGCAAGCGCCTGATCGTCGACGCCTACGACGACGACGCCGTCGGCACCCTCGACAAAAACGCCGAGGGGAAGCTGGCGATGACCCGGGTCGTGCTGCGGCCGCGCGTGCGCTTCGGCGGCGCGGCGCCGCCGTCGGACGACGAGTTCGCGCGGCTCCACGACAAGGCCCACCACGCCTGCTTCATCGCGAACTCGGTGCTCACCGAGGTCACGGTCGAGCCGGTGTGGGAGCGGTAAGGCTCGACCTCCCGACGGCCCGGCTCACGGCAGGAACGACTCGAGCCGGCTGATGTACCAGGCGGGGAAGCCGAAGTCCCGCGCCGGCCCGACGATCCGCGTGACGTAGTGGGGCGCCGCCGGGCCGGGGGCGAGCCGCGGAGCGAGATAGCAGAGCGCCGGCTCGGCCTGCCCGCTGAGCGTGTAGGCGAGCACGGGGTGGGGGAGGTAGACGCCGCCGAGCACGTCCCGGGCGTGATCGTAGAGGCGTGCGAGCTCCTCGTGGGTCGCGGTGGCCAGGACGCCGTAGACGGTGTGGCGGTCGGAGGGGACGAGGTTCGCCAGCGGGTGGATCTCGATGTCGAAGCCGGGGAGACGCGCGACCTCGACGCGGTCCGGCACGACGCCGTTCTCACGGAGCACCGCGGGGTTCATGTACGAACCGTAGAAGAACGTGACCACCTTCGGATCGGTCATTCGCTACCCCCTCGGTGCAGACTCGGCAGCCTTCTCGTGCTCCACGAGAAAGCCGTTCCTCCGCAGCAGGTCGATTCCCGCCGGGCTCCGCAGGAAGTCGAGGAACTCCCGCGCCTCCGGCGGCCGATCCGGCCTCTGGACGAGAGCGAAGGAGTAGCGGATACCGAGGTCCGGGGAGCGGAACAACACCTGGCCCGTGGGAACCCGGCCGATGTCGGAGGCGAACACCACGCCGACCGTCGAGGGGTCGCTCGCCACGGCTTGGAGAACCTCGGCGACGTTGGCGACGGTCTCGCGCCGGGGCTCGAGCTGTCGCCAGACGGTCTCGCCGCGCAGGCCGATGTCCTGCAGCCATCGCCGGGCGTAGCGTCCGGCCGGCTCCTGGCTCGGGTCGGCGACGACGATGCGCCGGAATCCGAGCGTCGCCACGTCCACGAACCGAACGGGCGGGTAGCGGGCCTCCTCGCGGCCGAGGATCACCATGCGATTGCCGACCGCCTCCCACCGGGACTCGGGGACGATCAGGCCCTGCTCCTCCAGACGATCCATCCAGTCGAGCCCGGCCGCGAGGAAGAGGTCGGCGGAGCCGGTCGAGGACAGCTCGGCCGCCAGCTCGTGAGTCCCTCCGGACCGGACCTCGATCGTCACGTCGGCGGTCGCCTCGAAGGCCGCGGCTGCCTCGACGGCGAACTTCTCGAGGCTCGAGGTCGCCAGCACGGTCAGGGGAACTCGCGGCGGAGGCGGAGCCTCGCCGCAGCCGAAGGCACCGAGGACCGCCAGAGCCACGGTGGTGTGACGGAGACTGGGGCGCAACGGCTTCCTCCCCTTCGCGAGACGCTTGAGTGGAGTGTAGCCGGTTCGCGGCGCCGCAGTCCCCGTCAGACTGAATCCTGCTCGAGCGCCGTGAGCTCCGCCGTCGCCGCGGCGAGGTCGTCGTCTGGAAAGAGGCGCGTCCACGCCTCGGCCACCGCCCGCGCCTCCTCCTCCCGATCGGCCGAGGCGAGCGCCCGGATCTGGAGGGGTCGTGGGGCTTCCGCGCCTTTGAAGCAGCGGGCGAGGTGGATCGCCCTCACAGCGCGCCCCCCAGGGCGGCGCGGTCGAGGGACTCCTCGATCCTCTGGAGAAGGGCCTCGCCCCGCTCCACCCACTCCCTCACGCTCTGAGCGAGCGTGGTCGCCGCCGGGTGCTCGGCCCGCGTCGCGTGCAGGAAGGCCAGCAACCCCACCCCCTCGACGGCGAGCTGGCCGAAGCGAGCCTCGAGCAGCTCCAGGCGCGGCGCTCCGGGACCTTCGCCGAACGACCGGCCGACCGCCGCCGCGACCTCCTCCCGAGCGCTTGCGGCGGCGCCGCCCTCCAGGCCGTCGACCACCGCCAGCACCGTCCCCGGCCGGGCCTCTCCGCCCGGGAACAGGTCGAGCATCAGCAGCCGCTCCCCGAGGAGCGCCGACAGGTCCTGGCGCAGCCGCTCCGGGGCCGGCACCTCCGGCGGCAGCGCCGCCTCGTCCGTCGCCAGACGCAACTCCAGGAGCTCCTCCAGCCGCTCCAGGAAGGCCGCCCGCCCGGAGGGCAGGGGCATCGCGTCCAGCTCCTTGCTGCCGTCCAGGACGCCTTCGGCCAGGGTCTGCTTTCCGGCCAGGAGCCCCAGCATCCGGTGCTCGATCGACTCCTCGGTGACCAGGTGGATCACCTGGACCGGCCGGGGCTGGTGCTTGCGCCAGGCGCGGGCGATGCGCTGCTCGAGCCGGGCCGGGTTCCACGGCAGGTCCAGGTTGACCACGGCGCTGGCCGCCTGGAGGTTGAGGCCCAGGCCGCCGGAGTCGGTGGAGAGGAAGAGGCGGCAGCCGGCGTCGTCCTTGAAGCGGCGGATCTCCTGGCGCCGCTTGCCCTGGGGCACCGAGCCGGTGTGCCAGGCGAAGCCGACCTTCATCTCCTCGGCCAGCTCCCGCACCAGCTCGAGCATCCGCTACCACTCGGAGAAGACGAGCACCTTCCGGCCGTCCTCTCCCAGCAGCTCCTCGAGGACCGCCTCGAGCTCCCCGAGCTTGGGGCAGACGCGGCAGTCGGGGTCGAGGATGTAGGGGGTGTCGCACAGCATGCGCATGCACGCCAGCCACTTCTGGAGCTTCTCGAACTCCTCCCGGGTCAGGGGCCGGCGCTTGGCGACGGCGGCGAGCCTGGCCGCCCGATCCTCGTACTCGGCGTAGCGGATCGCCTGCTCCTTGTGCATGGCCACGAAATAGGTGTTGACGGTGCGGCCGGGGAGCTGATCCTCCACCTCGTCCTTGCGCCGCCGCAGCAGGACCGGCCGCAGGCGCCGGTGCATCTCGGCCAGGTTCTTGTAGCCCACCGGCCGGCCGCGGTCGTCCAGCTCGTGGAAGTCCCGGTTGAAGCGGAAGAGGGGGCCGAAGATCCGGGGGTCGAGGAACTGGACGATGGAGTAGAGGTCGTCGATGCGGTTCTCCAGCGGCGTGCCGGTGAGGACGAAGGCATAGCGGCTCTCCAGGCGCTTGACGGCGTGCGCCGTCTTGGTGCGCCAGTTCTTGATCCGCTGGGCCTCGTCGAGGACGATCGCGTCCGGCGCCAGCAGGCGCTGGAGGTCCTCGCCGTCGGCGACCACCTGCTCGTAGTTGGTGAGGTAGAAGAAGGAGCGCTCCCGGTACTGGCGCAGGCGCGCCCCCCGGAGACCCATCACCGTCAGCGCCGGCAGGTCGGTGAACTTGGCGATCTGCTCCTCCCACTCGGCCTTGAGCGACACCGGGGAGACCACCAGCACCCGCTCGATGCCCTCGAGCCGCCGCAGCAGCTCGCAGGCGGCGATCGCCTGGACGGTCTTGCCGAGGCCCATCTCGTCGCCCAGGAGCGCGCGCTCGGCGAACGCCAGGTGGAGGGCCCCCTCCCGCTGGTAGGGGTAGAGCGGATGGCGCAGCAGGTCGAGACTCCGCTTGCCCGCCTGGACGTCGGCCAGGAAGCGCTCCCGGGCGGTGCGGCGATCCGCGCGCCGCGCTTCCTCCTCGGCCCACGGCGGCAGCTCCGCCGACAGGCGCACCCGCTCCCGCACCCGCCGGGGCGCCGCCTCGAGCAGCCTGGCGAGGGCCGGTACCGCGGCCTCCGGCGGCGCCAGGAGCGTGCCGCCGGCGTCGAAGAAGGGCGCCAGGAGGTCATCGACCTTCCTCGACGGCCTCGCCGGCGGGCGCAGCAGCCGCACCCGCGGCGGCGCGGCGGCCCGGTCGAGAAAGATCTCCACCCGCGGCCGGGCCTCCCCGGCCGCCGAAGCGGAGCCGCTGCCGTCCCCGGTGAGGCGCAGCAACGCCGCCTCCACGTGCTTGCAGGTGCCGAGGCCGTTGACCCGGTGGTCGGGACAGTTGCAGGTGTTGAGGCGCTCGCCGAGCGACCGGATCTCGACCCGGTACTCCCGGCCCTCGTCCGGTCCCCCGCCGCCCGAGCTCACCGTATAGGTAGCGAACGGCCGGTAGGCGGCGTCCAGGGCACGGACCGCCAGCCCCTCGGCCTCGGCCCGGAGCCGGCGGCGCTCCACCTCTTCCTCGTCGGTCGTGCGCCAGCCCTGGAACCGGAGCTTGCGCTCCTCGACCCTGCGGGCTGCGCTGGAGCCGGGCGGCCGGGAGGAGCGGCGCTGTCGAGGCCTCGCCATGGACGGGGGATCGTACCTCGCCATGGTGGGCTCAGCCCGCGCCTGGACTTGGTCGCGATGTACCGCTCGGTGTCCTCGTCATTCAGCCGAACCGTGCCCGGTTGAGCAGCCGGGCCTTGACCGAGGCGGTCGAAGTCGACCTGCTCGACGTCGGTCCAGGGCACGTACTCCGGGCGCCGACCGCCGTCGACGAAGATCAGCACGCCGGCATTCCCCGGGCCGAGGTCGCCGGTGAGTTCGAGCCGCAGCTCCTCGCCGCTCTGGAGGGTCACCCTGGCGCGCCGGGCGCCGCGCTCCTCCCGCCCGGGGACCACGATCGAGGCGATCAGGGCGAAGGGGAGGGTGTAGTCCACGCCCTGGGATGGGGCGTCGAGCGTCTCGGTGGTCTCGCTCTCGTCGAGGTCGTAGACCAGCCGGCCGGCGAGGCGGCGGCCGGCGCGGGTGGTGACGCTGCCCGTGAGCGGGCGCCCCGGCGGAAAGTCGCCGTAGGCGGGGCCGCCGCCGCCGGGGCTGAAGTCGATGCGCTCGAAGGCGTCCCAGCAGACCAGCACCCGGCCGTAGCGCCGGTCGTCGACGTAGACCCCGCGGTTGCCGTGGCCGACTTCGCGGCTCCCGGAGAGCACGATCTCGCTGCCGTCGAGCAGCGTCACCAGGGCGCTGTCGCGCGAGCGTCGCGCGATGGAGCGGATGGCGTCGAAACGCAGGTCGAGCTGCTCCCCGTCGGCGGTGTCGCCGTCGAGCTCGTCGGAGCCGACGCACGCCTCCCGGTCCCACTGGACGAAGCCGGTGAACTCGCCCCCCCGCGCGCGCACCGTACCGTGCAGCCGGTCGGGGGCGGCGTCCAGGCGGGCGGTGGGGAGCAGCTCGATGGTGCGGATCAGCCGCGAGTCGAGATCCACGACACCGCGCCTGTCGTCCCACACTCGAACGCCGTCGTCGAAGTCGCCGGCCTCGAGGCGGTCGAGGTCGAACACCGTCCCGCTCTTGAGCGTCACCCGCACATCGTCGAAGCCGCGCACCTCGATGGGCGCAATGTCGCCGAAGCGCGCCATGAAAAACCGGCCGCGGTCGATCGGGCGCTCCCGGTGGGCGACCTCGAACCCCAGGACCTCGATCGGCCGGCGCTCCGTGGGCAGCCGTTCGGGCGGTACGTGAGCGGCCCACGGGTTCTCGTCCTTGAAGCCGTTGAAGTAGTCGCCCCAGAACGCCTCCTCGTCGCTTCCCCAGCGCAGCCGCCCCTCGTAGGTGGTGCCGACGACGGTGTGGATGCGGCCGTAGAGGGAGCCCTGGTGGGCCGCCGCCGCCGCCGCCGTCACCGCCGCCGCGGTCGAGGGGTCGATCGCGGGCGAGGCCGCCGCCGCAGGGTCGACATCCTGCTCGCGCGGCCGGCGGCCGGCGGCGAGAGCGAGGAGGACGACCACGGTGGCGAACGCCCCGCCTGCGATCACGGCTCGCTTCATGGTCGGCTCACCGCAGGAGGCACGAGTCGCGAGCCGACTGCATCACGAATGCGTCTCGGCCACCTCTTCATGCCACCCTCGATAGATCGAGCGTGCGCCATGATTCGGGCTGGACCCGCGAGATACTGTGGCAAAAGTCTGGCGCAGCTCCCCAAGTTGACCAGACCAGTGGTCCGGTCTATCTTCGGGCTCTCCTGGAGTAGGAGTGGGTAGCCGGGACGCGGTGGAGGCGGTTGGAGCG
>CAZNIX010000075.1:0-13941 GCA_964573125.1 uncultured Thermoanaerobaculia bacterium | reverse complement strand
GTCGAGCGCGATCGCGGTCTTGCCGGTCTGGCGGGCGCCGACGATCAGCTCGCGCTGGCCGCGTCCGATCGGGAGCAGGGCGTCGATGACCTTGACCCCGGTGGCCAGCGGGACCTCGACCGGCGCGCGCTCGACGATCGCCGGCGCCTCGCACTCGAGCGGACGGCGCCCGGCGGCGCGGATCGGCCCGCGCTCGTCGAGCGGGCGGCCGAGGGCGTCGACCACCCGCCCGAGCAGCGCCTCGCCGACCGCCACGTCGAGCACCCGCCCGGCGCGCCGCACCTCCTGCCCGGCCTCGACGCCCTCGGCGGCGTCGAGCAGCACCACGCCGACCTCGCGCGGCCGCAGGTCGAACGCGAGGCCGAGCGTGTTCTCGCCGATCTCGACCAACTCCTCCAGGCCGACGCCGGGGAGGCCGTCGACCAGCGCGAAACCCTCGCCGACCCGGATCACGCGGCCGGTCTCGCGCGCCTCGAGCCGCGGGCGATGGCGCGCGAGACCGTCCTCAAGGGCGTGGAAGGCGCCGTCGAGGGCCTTCGCTAGCGCGGCGGTCATCGTTCCGCCTCACCGCTTCCCGCGCGCGCCGGCGACGCCGGGCCGGCCTCCTCGCCGCCAGCCTCGAGCAGCTCGCCGACCCGCTCGGCCAGTCCCTCGAGGTAGCCGTCCAGGCTCCAGCCGACCTTCCAGCCGGCCGCCTCGAGCTCGAGGCCGAACCCGCGCCCGGGGTCGACCGTCACCGCCAGCGGCGGCAACGGGTGGCCGGCGATGCCGCGCAGCGCCTCGGCCAGCCGCTCGCGCTCGGCGGCGGCGACCGGGAAGGCGCTGGCGAGGACCAGCCGCTCGCCGCCGGCGAGCGCGGCCGCGAGCCGCCGCCGCTCCTCGCCCTCCAGGCTCTCCAGCCGGCGGCGGAAGCGGGCCAGCGCCTGCTCTTCGAGCCGGGCGTCGGCGAGGTCGGCGAGCGCCCGCCGGCTCACGGCCAGCGCCGCCTTCGCGATGCGCCGCCGCAGCTCGGCGAGGAAGGTCGCGCGCTCCCGGTCCAGCTCCTGCCGCCAGCTCCGCTCGTGCGCTTCGGCCTCGGCGCGCGCCTCCTGCACCAGCTCCCGTCGCCGCCGCTCGGCGTCCTCGCGCGCCCGCGCCAGCAGCTCGTCCCGGCGGCTCTCGAGCTCCCCCTCGCGCTGCCGGAACGATTCCTCGGCCCGCGCCGCGGCCTCCTCCCGCTCCTCGGCTGCGCGGAAACGCGCGGCGATCCGCTCCTCCCGCTGCTCCATCGCGCGCACCAGCCGCCGATAGAGCAGGCGGTGGAGCAGCCAGACCAGGAGCAGGAAGTTGACGACCTGCGCCGCGAACGTGAACCAGTCGAACTGCACGGGTGGCTCCTACTCGCCGGCCGCGTGGCTCCAGAACGGGTTGGCGTAGAGCAGCAGCAGGGTGACGACGAAGCAGTAGATCGCGGTCGACTCGACCATCGCCAGGCCGACGAACAGCGTCCGGGTCAGGGTCTCGGCCTCGTCCGGCTGCTGGGCGATCGACGCCAGCGCCTGCGCCAGGGCCCGGGCCTCGCCCAGCGCCGGGCCGATCGAGCCGATCGCGATGGTCAGGCCGGCGACGGCGATCGAGACGGTAGCGACGACGGTTGCGGGATCCATGGTGCTTCCTCCTCGAATCGGTCTCGGGGACTCAGTCGCGGTGCCGGCGACCGCCGGCCGCGGCGGTCCGCGCGGCGACCGTGGGTTCCTCCTGCACGCGCGCGGCGGAGGCGATGTAGATCAGGGCGAGCATGGCGAAGACGTAGGCCTGGATGAAGCCGATCAGCAGGCCGAGCAGCTCCATGATCACCGGGAAGAACAGCGGCGCCACTGCCAGCAGCACGGCCACGATCAGCGTGCCGCTGGCCATGTTGCCGAACAGCCGGATCGCCAGGGCGGCGGTGCGCGACAGCTCGCCGAGGACGTTGAACGGAAGCATGAACGGCGTCGGCTGGAGGTAGCGCGCGAGGTAGCGCCGGAGCCCGAGCCGGGCGACGCCGTAGATCGGGACGGCGAAAAAGACGCACGCCGCGAGCGCCGCGGTGGTGGCCAGCGACGCGGTGGGCGGGGCCAGGCCGGGGACCGCGGACAGCAGGTTGGCGGTGGCGATGTAGAGAAACAGGGTGCCGACGAACGGCAGGTAGGGCGCCGGGTCCTGGCCGCTGGCGCCGCGGATCTGCTCGCGCAGGGCCTCGACCACCGCCTCGAGGAAGCTCTGCCAGCGGGACGGCGCCGGTCCGAGCGTCACCCGGCGGGTGGCGAGCCAGGAGGCCGCGACCAGGATCGCCATCACCACCCACGACGACACCAGGGTGGCGGTGATGCGCACCGCTCCCCATTGCCAGTAGACGATCTGGTCGGGGGTGAGCTCCACCGTTCACCCCTCCGCCCGCCGCCCCGCGGCGCCGAGCGTGCGCCAGGCCAGCAAGTACCGCGCCGCCACCAGGCCCGCCATCGTCGCCGCGGTCCCCGCCCAGCCGCCGAGCCGGACCGCCAGCACGAGCGCGCCGCCGAGCAGCGCCCAGCGCACGAGCAGCGTCGCCGCCAGCGCCAGCCGCGGCCGCCGGGCGGTCGGGAGCCGCGTCAGCGTCCAGCGCAGGGAGCCGAAGAACGCGAGGCCGAGCAGCGCGCCGGCGGCGAGGTAGACGGCGAGGGCGAGGAGATCCTGCATCGTCAGCTCCCCCGCCGCTCGCGGTCCACCCAGTACCAGGCGTTGAGGCAGCCGGCGACGATGCCGGCGATGAGCAGCGTCACCGTCCACGAGTGGCGGCTGGCGAACCGATGGTCGAGCCATACTCCGAGGGCGAGCCCGGCCAGGGTGGGCACCGCCAGCGACCACCCGACCAGACCGAACATCCCCATGCCGAACAGCAGCGTCCGCCGCCCGCGGCGGCGCGCCCGCACCCGGCGCTCCTCCTTGGCGCCGACCGCCCGCGCCAGCTCGTCGGCTTCCGTGCCGGGGGCGGGGCGCTCCGGAGGCTGTCTCGGCATCGCATCCTCCCTCAGCCGGGCGCCTCGGACAGCTCGGCGAAGCGGCGCACGAAGTCGGCTTCCAGCCGGGCGAGCGCGGCGCGGGCGCGCTCCTCGCTCCGTTCCAGCTCGCGGCTGTGCCGCCGCACCGCCCGCTCCAGCTCGCCGAGCCGGGCGCCGGCCACCGCGTCGCGCACCGCGACCCGGACCTCGCGCCCGACCTTGACCAGGATGCCTTCGGCGACCGCCAGATACTCCTCCGCCGCCTCCTTCGGCTCCTCCCGATCGGCTGCGGCCGGCAGGTAGGCGAGGATGCCCGGCACCAGGGCCGCGACGAAATCGACGTGCCGGGGCAGCAGCCCGAACCAGCCGTTGTCGGCCTCGGCGACCACCTTGGTCACCTCGCGCTCGAGCACCGCGCCGTGCGGGCAGAGCACGCGCAGCCTCACGGCGCCGCCTCCGGCGCGGTCTCGGCGCCGGCCGGAGCCGCCTCGTCGAGGGCGCCGATCATGTACAGCGCGCGCTCCGGCACCGCGGCCAGCTCGTCGGCGAGGATCCGCGCGCAGCCGTCGACCACCTCGTCGACCGGCACCGTGACGCCGGGCTGGCCGGTGAACTGCTCGGTGACGTAAAAGGGCTGGGTCAGGAAGCGCTCCAGGCGCCGCGCCCGCTCGACCTTCCTGCGGTCCTCCTGCGCCAGCTCCTCCAGTCCGAGCACGGCGATGATGTCGCGCAGGTCGCGGTACTCGGCGAGCGTCTCGCGCACCTCACGCGCCACCCGGTAGTGGCGCTCGCCGACCACCCGCGGGTGGAGCATCTTGGAGGTCGAGCGCAAGGGGTCGATCGCCGGGTAGAGCCCCTGCGCCGCGCGCTCGCGCGCCAGCACGACGGTCGACGACAGGTGGGCGAAGACGTGTACCACCGCCGGGTCGGTGAAGTCGTCGGCGGGCACGTAGACCGCCTGCACCGAGGTGATCGCGCCGGCCGCGGTGCTGCCGATGCGCTCCTCGATCGCCGCCAGCTCGGTGCCCAGGGTCGGCTGGTAGCCGAGGCGCGAGGGGAGCCGGCCCATCATCGCCGACAGCTCCATGCCGGCCTGGACGAAACGGAACACGTTGTCGATCAGGAGCAGGACGTCCTGGCGGGCGTCGTCGCGGAAGTACTCGGCCATGGTCAGCGCCGCGGGGCCGACCCGGAAGCGGGCGCCGGGCGGCTCGTTCATCTGGCCGAAGACCAGCACCGAGCTGCCGAGGACGCCGGCCTCCTGGACCTCGCGGTACAGCTCCTCGGCCTCCCGGCAGCGCTCGCCGATGCCGCAGAACATCCCCACCCCTTCGAGGCGGGCCGCCATGTTGTGGATCATCTCCATGATGAGCACGGTCTTGCCCACCCCGGCGCCGCCGAACAGCCCCGCCTTGCCGCCGCGCTCGAGCGGCGCCAGCAGGTCGATCGCCTTGATGCCGGTGGCCAGGACCTCCGGCTTCGTGGCGTGCCGGGTGAGCGGCAACGGCCGGCCGTGAGCCGGCCGGCGGGCCTCGGCCGCGACCTCGCCCTTGCCGTCGATCGGCTCGCCGAAGAGGTTGAACATCCGGCCCAGCAGCGCCTCGCCGACCGGCACCTCGAGCGGCCGCTCGAGGTCGAACAACACCTCGCCACGGGCGAGCCCGCGGGTCGGGGTGAGCGCGAGGGCGCGGACGGTCTCGCCGTCGAGGTGGGTCGCGACCTCGACCCGGACCCGGCCGTCCGGAGTCTCGAGCAGGCCGCGCGGCTGCGGCAGGCGGGCCGAGAAACGAGCGTCGACCACCCCGCCCCGCACCGCCGTGACCTCGCCGGCGTTGGCGGTGACCTCTCGGGTCCCGGCGCGCGGCCCGCTCGGTGGCGAACGCGACGACTCCATCGCCGGGTACGCTAGCGGCGCCGGACTCGGCCGTCCACATCCCTCGGGGTGGGGCGCGAACGCGCCCCCGGGCGGGCCGGGGGCCGAGCGAGCGTGCGGCGACGCCCCAGGGGCCGACCCTCGATGTCTCAGGGATTGAGCGATTGCCACCCGTGCTATCCTTCGACCCGGAGGCTCGTCGCCCCCACCGGCGACGCCACGATGGCCGCGCAGGACAAGACCGGCGTCGAGCTCATCGCCGAGCTCCAGAGCCGGATCCAGCAACTCGAGCGCTGGGAGCGCCAGCGCACCGAGGCCGAGCAGCGGCTCCGGCGCTCGGAGGAGACCGCCCGCGGCCTGCTCGAGGCGGCGCCGGACGCGATGGTCGTCATCGACCAGGGCGGGACGATCGTCCTCGCCAACGCGCAGGCCGAGCGGCTCACCGGATACCCGCGGGAGGAGCTGCTCGGCGCCGCGATCGAGCGCCTGGTGCCCGAGCGCCTGCGCGACCGCCACCGCGGCCATCGCGGTACGTTCCTGGTCTCGCCGAAGACGCGCCCGATGGGCGCCGGCCTCGAGCTGTCCCTGCGCCACCGCGACGGCCGCGAGGTCCCGGTCGAGATCAGCCTGAGCCCGTTCGAGGCCGGCGACCAGCTCCTGGTCTCGGCCGCGATCCGTGACGCCACCGACCGCCTCCAGGCGCAGCGGGCGCTGCGCGACGCCAAACACGAGGCGGAGCAGACGAGCCGGGTCAAGACCGACCTGCTCGCCGCCGCCAGCCACGACCTCCGCCAGCCGCTCCAGGCGGCGCGGCTCTACCTCGACGTCGCGCGCCGGCAGCCCGGCCACCCCGAGCTGCTGGAGAAGATCGGCGCCTGCCTGGCCAGCTTGTCGGACCTGCTCGAGAAGCTCCTCCACGTCGCGAAGCTCGACGCCGGGGCCGTCGTCCCGAGCCGCCGCGCGTTCCCGGTCCAGACCGTCCTCGACCGCCTGACCGACGAGTTCACGCCGCTCGCCCGCGCCCGCGGTCTCGAGCTGCGCTCGGTGCCGAACGGGGCGGTGGTCGAGAGCGACCCCGGCCTCCTCTACCAGACGCTCCAGAACCTGCTCTCGAACGCGCTCCGCTACACCGCCGACGGGCGGGTCCTGCTCGGCTGCCGCCGGGCCGGCCCGAGCGTGCAGGTCCAGGTCTGGGACAGCGGCACGGGCATCCCGAGCGACCAACTGACCCGGATCTTCGACGCCTTCTACCAGGCCGACAACCCGGCCCGCAGCCGCGAGCAGGCGCAGGGCGCCGGGCTCGGCCTCGCCATCGTCCAGCGCCTGGTCCGCCTGCTCGGGCACGAGATCCGCGTGCGCTCGACTCCCGGCCGGGGGTCGGTGTTCGAGGTGGTCCTGCCCGCCGTCGGCGGCCGGCGCTCCCGGACCGCGGCCTCGCCGGCGGCACGGCGGGGCGCGGCGGGGCCGCCCGCCGCCCTGCTCGTGGTGGTCGAGGACGAGCCGAGCGTGCTCGAGGGCCTGCGGCTCCTGCTCGAAGCCGCCGGCCACCAAGTGATCGCCGCCACCGACCAGGACGGCGTCGTCGCCGCCTTGCGCACGGCGGGCCGGGCGCCCGACGCGGTGATCTCCGACTACCGCCTGCGCGCCGGCCGCACCGGCGTCGAGGTGCTCGAGGCGATCCGCGGCGAGTTCGGCGCGTCGATCCCCGGCCTCGTCCTGACCGGCGACACCTCGCTGCCCACGCTGCGCCGGATCGGCGCCGAGAAGGCGTTCCGCGTGCTCTACAAGCCGGTCTCGGCCGAGGCGCTCGCGCAGGAGCTGCAACGGCTCCTCGGATAGCGCCGGCCGGGATTCGGGCACGGGCCGGACGTGGAGCCTTCGGGCGGCTGGCTGCGCTTCGCGCTCGGCCTGTGCTGCTCGCGGGCTATGGCGCGCACGTGCTCGGCCGCGCGAGAAGGGCACGCGAGGTGGTGAGAGGACACCGACTCGCTAGTATCGAAAGGATGTCCTTCCGAACGCGCCGCTGGATCTCTTCGCGCCCCCGGAACGGAGTGTCCGGCGCTTCGCCCCCCGCCAGCACCGAGCAAGAGTTCTGGTCGCTGGCGCCCGAGGCGGCCCTCGCCGCCGCCGGTTCGTCCGCCGGCGGGCTGTCCGCCGAGGAGGCGCGGGAGCGTCTCGATCGTCACGGCCCCAACCGGGTCCGCCGCCGGCGCGAGGCGGGGCCCTGGCCGTTGCTCGGCCGCCAGTTCGGCAGCCCTCTGGTGCTGCTCCTGGTCGCGGCGGGAGCCGTCTCGACCGCCGTCGGCGACCGCACGGACTCGCTGATCCTGCTCGCCATCGTGCTCGCCAGCGGCCTGGTCGGCTTCTACCAGGAGAACTCCGCCAACTCCGCGGTGCGCAGGCTGATGCACCGCGTCGCGGTGCGGCTGCCGGCGCTCCGCGACGGCCGGGAAGTCGAGGTTCCCGCCGAGGAGCTTGTGCCGGGCGACGTAGTCCGCCTGGCGGCGGGCTCGATCGTGCCGGCCGATCTGCGCATCCTGCGCTCGGCCAACCTCTACGCCGACCAGGCGGCGCTCACCGGTGAGACGTTTCCGGTCGAGAAGTCCGCCGAGCCGGTGCCCGCGGAGACCCCTCTGGCCGCGCGCTCTTCGGCGCTCTTCGCGGGAACCCACGTGGTCAGCGGGACCGCCACCGCCCTGGTGGTGGTCACGGGAGCGGCAAGCGAGCTGGGACGCCTGGCGGCGCGCCTCGAACGACCGACTCCTCCACCCGCCTTCGAGCGCGGTCTGGCGCGCTTCGGCGTGATGCTGATCCAGGTCACCGCGCTGCTGGCGGCGGCAGTCTTCGCCGCGACCGTCGCCCTCGATCACCCGGCGCTCGAGGCGCTGCTGTTCGCGCTCGCCCTCGCGGTCGGCATGACCCCCGAGCTGCTGCCGGCGATCGTCGCCGTGACGCTGGCACGCGGCGCGCGGCGGATGGCCGCCGCGCGCGTGGTGGTCAAGCGGCCGGCGGCGATCGAAAACCTCGGCAGCATGGACGTCCTATGCGCCGACAAGACCGGGACCCTCACCGAGGGCGTGGTGCGGCTGCGCGGCGCCTTCTCGCCCGATGGTCGCCCCGACTCCGAGGTGCTCGCGGCGGCGGCGCTGAACGCCCGCCTCCAGCAGGGGCTGCCGAGCCCGATCGACGACGCGCTGCGCGAGGAGCCCGACCCCGGCTCGGAGCGCCACCGCAAGCTCGACGAGGTTCCCTACGATTTCGGCCGCAAGCGGCTCAGCGTGCTGGTCGCCGAGCCCGGAGGATCGCCCGTCCTGATCACCAAGGGTGCGTTCGCCAAGGTCCTCGAGGACTGCACCGCCGCCCGGCTCGCCGACGGGAGGATCGTGCCGCTGGCGGAGGTTCGACGGCAGGCCGAAGAGCTGTTCGCGCGACTGTCGGCCGAGGGCCAGCGGGTGCTCGGGGTCGCCCGCCGCGAGCTTCCCGGTGCGACGCGGGCGACGCTCGCGGACGAGCGCGAGCTGACGCTGCTCGGCGTCGTGGCGTTTTCCGACGTCCCCAAGAGCGGCATCGCCGGCGTCATCGCCGAGCTCGCCGGCCTCGGAGTCTCGCTGCGCATCATCACCGGCGACAACCGGCAGGTGGCCGAGACCGTGGCGCGGGCGGTCGGGATCGCCCGCCCGCGGATCCTCACCGGAGCCGAGCTGAACGCGATCCCCACCGCGGCGCTCGGCCGCCGGGCCGAGGTCACCGACGTCTTCGCCGAGGTCGAGCCGACGCAGAAGGAGAGGATCCTGCTCGCCCTCAAGCGGGCCGGCCATGTCGTCGGCTTCCTCGGCGACGGCATCAACGACGCCCCGGCGCTGCACACCGCGGACGTCGGGATCTCGGTCGACGGCGCGGTGGACGTGGCCAAGGAGGCGGCCGAGATCGTCCTCCTCGAGCACGACCTCGGAGTGCTCGCCGAGGGCGTGCGTCTCGGCCGCAGTACCTTCCTCAACACGCTCAAGTACATCTACGTCACCACCAGCGCCAATTTCGGCAACATGGTCAGCATGGCGGCCGCGGTGCTCTTCCTGCCGTTCCTGCCGCTGCTGCCCAAGCAGATCCTCCTCAACAACTTCCTCAGCGACTTCCCGGCGATGACCCTGGGCGTCGATCGCGTCGATGCCGAGGCGGTCAGCCGGCCCCGCCGCTGGGAGACCCGTTCGGTGCGCCGCTTCATGGTCGTGTTCGGCCTGGTCAGCTCGGTGTTCGACCTGGGCTCGTTCGCGATCCTGTTGTTCGTCTTCCACGCCGCGGCGGAGGAGTTCCGGACCGCCTGGTTCGTCGTCTCCCTGCTCACCGAGGTGGTCGTCCTGCTGGTGATGCGCACCCGCCGGCGGCTGCTACGGAGCCGGCCCGGGCTGCCCCTGGTCGCGACGTCGGTGGCGGTCGCCGCCGCCGCGCTGGCGATGCCGTTCGTCCCGGCGCTGGCGGTGCCCCTCGGGTTCGTCCCCTTGCCGCCGCGCCTGCTCGCGGTGGCGGTCGGCATCACCCTCGCCTACGGCGTGACCACCGAGCTCGCCAAGCATCGCTTCTTCCGCCGCTCCGGCTTCGGCGGCGGGGCGCCCGGATGAACCGCCCCCGTCGCCTGCCGCGGTGGCTCGCCTGGGTCCCCGGCCTCGTCGTCCTGACCGCGCTGGTGTGGCTCGTGGCCACCCACGCCGCGGAGGAACGTCAGTTCGCCGCACTGCTCGCGGGCGCCCGTCCCTGGTGGATCCTGGCCGGAGTGGGGTTTCAGGCGGCCACCTACTTCACGACCGGCCAGGTCTGGCAGGTCCCGCTGGCGGCGACGGGCCACCGCTTGCCTCGCCTGCCTCTCGTGCGGCTCGCCCTGGTCAAGCTGACCATCGATCAGGCGGTGCCGACGGGGGGCATGAGCGGCACCCTGACGGTGGCGCGCCGCCTTCGCGACATGGGGGTACCGAGCGAGGCGGTGGGCAACGCCCTGATGGTGGCGATCGTCTCTTACTACCTCGCGTTCTCGACCGCCGTGTTCGCCAGCCTGGCCATCCTCTGGTGGTACCACGACCTGCACCCCGCCGTCGCTACGATCGCCAGCGTGGTCGGCATCCTGGCGGCTGCGGTTCCCCTTACCGTGTCATGGCTGCTCGCCAGCCGCCGGTGGCGGCCTCCGGCCCTGCTCCAGCGCCTGCCCTGGGTCGGTTCTCTGGTCGCGGAGACGAGCGACCTCCGATGGCGGTTGGCGCGGAGACGGCGGGTCGTCCTGATCTGCGCCGCGACCGCGCTCGCCACCATCCTCCTCGACGCCGCCACGCTGTCGGCGATGCTGCTCGCCCTCGGCGCCCAACCGGCTCCCCTCGCCTGCCTCGCCGCCCTCGTGATGGCCCAGGTGGCTGCCACGCTGGGGCTCGTGCCGGGCGGCCTGGGGACCTTCGAGGCGGGTTCGATCGCAACCCTCACGCTGACCGGCACCTCCTCCGCGGCGGCCCTCGGCGCCACCCTGCTGCTACGCGGGCTCTCCTTCTGGCTGCCGATGATCCCCGGCCTGGTCTTCATGCGGCGGAGCGGGCGGCGCGCCGGCGATCACCGCGGACGCGCGACCGCTCCGCCGCGGTGAACGCCGGGACGTGCTCGAGCGATCACCCCCGCGCCCTGGCCACGCACCGGTGGTAGGTCACGCCGAAGGCCGAGGTCCGGGTGCGGACCAGCGACTCCGCGAGCCGCTTCTCCGACAGGCCGCGCACCTCAGCTTCCGGCGTCACTTGCCGCGGGACCCCGCGGCCGAGACGACCAGCGTCGTCTCATCGGTTGGCGACCGCCGCGCCTCCTCGGCGGCGGCGACCCGGCGCAGAGTGCTCACCACCGCGTCGGGGTTGAGCGATATCGAGTCGATGCCGCACTCGACCAGGAACTCGGCGAACTCCGGGTAGTCGGACGGCGCCTGGCCGCAGATGCCGATCTTGCGCCCGGCGCGATGCGCCTCCGCGATCGCGCGGCCGACCATCTCGCGCACCGCCGGGTTGCGCTCGTCGAACACCGGCGCCACCAGCGGCGAGTCGCGGTCGACGCCGAGCACGAGCTGGGTGAGGTCGTTGGAGCCGATCGAGAAGCCGTCGAAGCTCCGGGCGAACTCGCGCGCCAGCAGCACGTTGGAGGGGATCTCGCACATGACGTAGATCTCGAGCCCGTCGTCGCCGCGTACCAGCCCCTCCTCCTCGAGCACCGCGACCACCCGCCGCCCCTCCTCCGGCGTGCGGCAGAACGGCACCATCAGCTTGAGGTTGTCGAGCCCCATCTCGCGCCGCACCCGGCGCACCGCGGCGCACTCCAGGGCGAAGCCCTCGCGGTAGAGCGGGTGGCCGTAGCGGGATGCGCCGCGGAAGCCGAGCATCGGGTTCTCCTCGCGCGGCTCGAACTCGGCGCCGCCCAAAAGCCCGGCGTACTCGTTGGTCTTGAAGTCGGACAGGCGCAGGATCACCTCGCGCGGGTGGAACGCGGCGGCGATCCGCCCCACCCCCTGCGCGAGCTGGTCGACGAAGTACTCTCGCTTGTCGGCGTAGCCCTCGGTCAGGCGCGCGATCTCCTCGCGCGCCGCGGCGTCGGCGAGGTCGGGCCAGCGCACCAGCGCCATCGGGTGGACGCGGATCGCGGTCGAGACGATGAACTCCATGCGCGCGAGACCGACGCCGTCGACGGGCAGGAACGACAGCTCGAACGCGCGCTCGGGATCGGCGATGTTGAGCAGGATGCGGGTGCGCGGGCGCGGCAGCTCGCCGAGCGCGACGCGGTCGACCTCGACCTCGAGCAGCCCCGGGTAGACGTGGCCGGTCGCCCCCTCGGCGCACGACACGGTCACCGCGTCGCCGTCGGCGAGCCGGTCGAGCGCGCCGTCGGCGCCGACCACCGCCGGGATCCCCAGCTCGCGGCTGACGATCGCGGCGTGGCAGGTGCGGCCGCCGCGCTCGGTGACCACCGCCGCCGCCTTCTTCATCGCCGGCACCCAGTCGGGGTCGGTCATCTCCGCGACCAGCACCTCGCCGTCGGCGAACTCACCGAGCTGGCCGGCGGCGACCACCCGCCGCGCGCGCCCGCGGCCGATCTTCGAGCCCACCGCCTGGCCGCTGACCAGCGGCTCGGCGCGCGCGGCCAGGCGGTGGACCTCGAGGATCGAGGGGTCCTTGCGCGACTGCACCGTCTCCGGCCGCGCCTGGAGGACGAACAGCTCGCCGGTGCGGCCGTCCTTCGCCCACTCGAGGTCCATCGGCATCGGCCGGCCGGCGCGCCGGCTGTAGTGCTCCTCGACCGCCACCCCCCAGCGCGCGAGCTGCAGCACGTCGTCGTCGCCGAGCGCGAAGCGCCGGCGGTCGCGCGCCGGGACCGGCACGTTGCGCGTCTTGTGGGTACCGCCGCGGGCGTCGTAGACGAGCTTCATCTCCTTGCTGCCCAGGCGCCGCTCGAGGATCGGGCGGAAGCCCTGCGCCAGGGTCGGCTTGAAGACGTAGAACTCGTCGGGGTTGATCACGCCGCGCACCACGTTTTCCCCCAGCCCCCAGGCGGCGTTGATCAGCACCACGTCGCGGAAGCCGGTCTCGGTGTCGAGGGTGAACAGCACGCCGGCGGCGCCGAGGTCGGAGCGCACCATCTTCTGGACCCCGATCGAGAGCGCGACCGCGAGGTGGTCGAACCCGTGGTGGGCGCGGTAGGCGATCGCGCGGTCGGTGAACAGCGAGGCGTAGCAGCGCCGGCAGGCGTCGAGCAGCTCGGTCTCGCCGCGCACGTTGAGGTAGGTCTCCTGCTGGCCGGCGAAGCTCGCCTCCGGCAGGTCCTCGGCGGTGGCGCTCGAGCGCACCGCGACGTCGGTCGCCGCCTCGCCGTAGCCGCGGCTCAGCTCGCGGTAGGCCGCTACCAGCTCGCGCGCCAGCTCGGCCGGCAGCTCGGCGTCGAGGATGAGCTGCCGGGCCTCGGCGCCCCGGCGGGCGAGGCCGGCTAGATCGCCCGGGTCGAGGCCGGCGAGCGCGGCGGCGAGCTTGGCGCCGAGGCCGCCGCGCTCGAGCAGCCGGCGGTAGGCCGCGGCGGTGGTGGCGAAGCCGTCGGGCACCGGCACGCCGGCGCCCGCCAGCTCCCGCACCATCTCGCCGAGCGAGGCGTTCTTGCCCCCGACCACCGGCACGTCGTCGAGGCCGAGGCTGGCGAACGGGCGGATCAGCTCGTCGATCGTCACGTCGGTCGTCACGTTCGCCTCCGGCGGCGCTCAGCCGCCCATCGCGGCGAACGCGTCGCGCGCCGCCTCAATCACCGGGTCGCCCTGCTCGGGGGTGAGCACGCCGCGCGCGACCAGGCGCTCGAGCTGGTGAATGAACGCGGCGACCAGCGCGCGGGCCGCCCGCTCCCGGCCCGCCTGCCAGTGGAAGCGAGCGAGCTTCAGCTCGACCTTGAGCGCCAGGCCGAGCACCCGCGGCAGGGCGCCGCCGTCGATCAGCGCGTCGACGTCGCCGATCAGGAGCAGGAGCTGCTCGTCCACCGGCCGCGGCTGGACGAACACCGCCGTCGTCCGCTCCGGCACGCTGAAGGTGCCGGTCGCAGTCGCGAAGCTGCTGCCGGCGGTCCAGGGATCGGCCGAGGCCGCCTGCACCGGGTGGAGCGCCAGCGGCGCGCCGGCGAGCGCCGGCAGCGTGAACTCGACCGGCTCGGGCCGGGCGTTGAACAGGACGACGATCCGCTCGGTCGGGCGATCGACCGCGCCGGCCGGGTCGGCCAGCTCCATCACGACCAGCCCGGGCACCTGGCCGGGGCCGGTGTTGTGGAAGCTCAAGTGGTCGGCCACCTCCTGCGCCGTGCCGAGCCGGAACAGCGGCGACGACTTGCGGATCGCGAGCGCCTCGCGGAAGTGCTCGACCGCGCCCGCGATCTCGGCCGGGCCGGGCGCGAGCGCCGGGTCGGAGAGGAGCGCCTGGTGGAGCGGCCAGTTGCCCTGGTTGTCGCGCGCCGGCGGCAGGCCGACGCCCCAGTTGTGGCTCTCCTCAACTTAGAGTGGGTAGCGGCGGGTCGAGCTGGATGCCGCCGCAG
>CAZNIX010000074.1:0-13958 GCA_964573125.1 uncultured Thermoanaerobaculia bacterium | reverse complement strand
AGCTGCTCGTGGGCGGCGCGGAGCGCGGCCTCGGCGGCGCGCAGGTCGCCCGCCACCCGCTCGGCGTTGCCGAGCTGCGCCGCGGCGAGCGCGCGGAGATCGGCGCCGAGCGCCTCGGACTCCGGCCCGGCGGGTACCCGCCCGGCGACCGCCACGGCGAGCCGCGCCAGCTCCAGAGCGCGCTCCGGATGCTCGATCCCCTCGGCGAACGAGCGCTCGCGGAGCAGCTCGGCGCAGGCCCAGGTGTGGTGGCGCGGGTCGTCCTCGACCGCTTGGCGGCGCTCGGCCGCGGGGAGGGCGAGGAGCGCTTCGAGCAGCTCCTCGGCCCGGCGCCGGGCGGCGCGATCTTCCGCCTCCAACGCATCGGCCGCCGCCACCGCCCGCTCGAGCGTTCCGGCGTAGACCTCGGGGTCCGGCCGGGGCTCGCGCGCGGCCGGCGCAGTCTCGTCCGGCGGCCCCTCGAGCAGGAGTGCGCGCACCAGTTCGGCGGTCTCGGCGCGGTCGGTCTCGCCGCGCCGGAACCGGCGGATGCGGTCACTCTCGGCGCTCATGGGCTGATCCTCCGGCGGCCGAGGTCCGCGGCGGCCATCTTCTTGCTCAGGGCCTGGACGCAGCGCCGGGTCACCTTGTCGACGCTCGATGGCCGGTAGCCGGTCTCCGCCGCCACCTCCCGGTCCTCCAGCCCCAGGCCGTAGCGCAGACGCAGCAGCTCCCGGCAGTTGCGGGGGAGCGTGGCGATCCAGCGCCCGAGCCCGCGCCGCAGCACGATCCGCTCGGCGTCCGGCGCGGCGCCGCCGGCCATGACGTCGAGCACCGCCTGCTCGACCGCCACCGTCCGGCGGCGGCTGCGCGTGCGCCAGTACATCCGGCACTGGTTGCGGAGGGCGCCGGCGAGCCACCGCTCGGCGTTGAGGATCTGGCTGCGCTTGCGGATGAACTGCATCACCGTGTCCTGGACCAAGTCGTCGCCGTCCTCCGGCGGGACGTGGAACGCGCTCAAGACCTTCCGCAGGCGCGGCCACAGCCGGCTCAGCAGCTCGGAGAGGTCCTCCTCGCCATTCTCCGCCGGCGACTCCCGCTTCTCGATCCCCATGGGCCCGCGATTCCCTCCCGCCGTCAGTTCACCACAACAGCGGGCGGAGCCTATCAGCGCCGTGGAGGCGGAGGCCCCGAGCCGTTGCTCGACTCGGGGCCTCCTCACCGTCATGGCTGCCGGCCCCGCCTGATCCCGGACGACTTTCATCGATTCCCCGTTGCGCATTCGACCGGCAGCCGGATGGCCCGGGTTGCTCGACCGCCGCGCCCCTAGCCGTTGGGATCGAGCTCCGCCCCTCCGTCCCCCTCCTCCTCGCCCGAGTTCTCCGCGCCGCTCAGCAGCTTCCAAAGCAGATCCCACAGGAACATCGCCCCGCTCCACCGAGGCCTCGGTCCGCGCCGCCACGGCGCGTCCCGCCCCTCGCGCGGCCCGCCGGGGCAGTGGATTCGGCCCGGTGGTTGTCTGCCGCGGTATCGAGGGGGACGGACGGGGCGAAGCGCTTTCAGGGCGAAACGGCGAGGTCGAAGAAAGTTGTCCGAGGGCGGGCGGGGGCGGCAGCAAGGGAGTGAGGAAGTTCATCTGAAAGGGAGGAAGACATGAAACGCTTTCGAATCCGTGTCGCTCTCTGCGTTGTGGCCCTGGCGATGGCCGCGATCGCGGCAGCGCAAACACCGAGTGAGCCAACTCGTATCCCGCTATCGAGCTACACGTTCCATTCCGAGGATTCCAAGGCAGGCGTTTATGAACGCGAGGTAGACGAAGGCACCTTCAGAATCAGCTTCTCGGACTTGGTTCCCAAAGAGAGCTACGACATCTTCTGGCACAAGCTGAGCCTTGTCGCGCCGGCGTTCACCTTGCCGAATGAACTTGGGTCCTTTTCGACCTACGCAGCTCTTTCCCCGGCGGCGAAAGCCGACCCGTGCGCCGTGGTGTTCGCCCGAGCGAGAGAGGTCTGGGACGCCAGCGACGAGCCCCAGGTCGCGCAGCGCCTCGGTGATCTTCGTCAAGAATTGGCCGGGTCGACGTGCGCGGACGCGGCCGCGAAGAAGACGGCCGAGGCGGCGATCGCCGCGACGCGCTGGAAGGAAGTCATCGAGGTCAAGATCGAGGCCGGGACGATTCTCAAAGTCACGGTACTCCGGAAAGGCCAACGTGCCGTCTTTGTCTTCAAGGGTCCTCCGCCGTCACGTTTCTCCCAGACCTACGGATTCTCGTATCTCCGGGACGAAGATGAGGAGTTCTTCACGGAGGAGATCGCCGAAGGCCAGCATGTCATCAGGAAGAAGACGAGGCGCTCCGACTGGGAGCCGGCCGGGCTGCTGCTCCTGAACTACCGGCTCGGCGGACCCTGGCCCAAGGCCGCCGACCTGGCGGTCCATATCGCAGCCGCTCTCTCGTTCGACGGTGAGGACCCCAGCGTCGGCCTCGGACTCAACTTCACGCTCGCGAACAACCTGGGTCTAGTCGTTGGCTACGGGATGACAGAGGAAACTCGGCTGCGCGGAGAGTACAGGCCAGGTCCAGACGGCACGATCCTGGAGCAAGCGATCGCCTCCGACCAGCTCGTCGACGACGAGCCGGACGAAACCTACTTCATAGGCCTCAGCCTGAACCTGAGCAGCAACCCGTTCAAGAAGAAACAGGCGGAGACGACAACTCAGCAGGCCAAGGACGGCGCGAAGTAGCGAAGACGCCCCGACCGGCCAGCCGCACGCTGTGCTGGAAGGGCGCGCCGTCCCGGGCCCGCTGCCGCGGGGCGGCCCTACTCATCGACCATCTGCATCGCACGGTCCAGCACCCGGTCGGAGAGGTACATCCCGCTCCGCCGCATGAACTCGAGCACGGGCCGCGCTGCCGGGAGGCGCCCGCGCTGCTTTCCGAGGAGGACCAGTCCGAGAGTCCCCCGCACCGGGATTCCGAGCGCCTGAGCACACCGCCGAGCGGCGAGATCGTCGACGATGCCTCGGTTCCGGGCTGGCGGACGCACCAACTCAATACCCCCGACTCTCCAGGACCGAGGTCCCAGGACTGGATCGTCACCGGCGTCTCGGGAGGCCGGATGACGGTCAACCAGTCCGATCCCGCGAGGGCGTGAGCGGCCGGGTCGTCGGACCCGCGCCGCGCGATCTCCGCGGCCACCGGTTCCGGCACCACGAGCTCGGCAGCGACGAGCTGCAGGAAGTCCAGCAGCCGGGCACGGGCGAGGAAGATCAGGGGCGAAGCGTCGACGGCCGGACGGTCAGCCACGCCGGAGCTCGCGCTCGAGATCTTCGAAGTCGACGACGAAGGCGTCCACTCCCTCGCGCGCCAGGGCGAGGAGGAAGTCCGTGCGGTCGAGGCCGGCGATCTGGGCGGCCTTCTCCTGGGAGACCTGCGCGCGGCCATACCAGTGGATGGCGGCGGCGAGCCGGAGGTCGCGTCCGAACGCCTCCGGCGAACGCCGGAGCGCCAAGAAGACGTCCGCGGGCAGTTCCAGGGTGAGCGTGGCCATCAGCGGGTGATCGTAGCACCACCTCGCGGCCCTCGAGCCCGCCCTACTGCGCAGCCATCCACGCCAGCGAGGGCAGGCTCGGCAGCAGGCAGTAGAGCCCGCCCTTGGTGGTGATGAACTCCTCGAAGCCGGTCACCCGGCCGCCGGGCGGGAAGTCGAAGGCGCTCGACTGGGGGGCGTTGGGGCCGAGGACGGGGTCGAAGCCCTGGGGTTGGGAGAAGTTGAGGGCGAAGTTCTGGCCGTTGACCCACTTGCCCATGATGAACTCGAACTGGTTCTCGAGGCTGGCGCCGAGGAAGTAGCCGACCAGGCCGCGGGGGATGCCGTCGTTGCCCAGGCTCGGGTCCCAGGGCGGGCCGTAGGGCGTCGCCCGGCGGACGATGCGGTGGTCGGGGAATTGGCTCGGGAAGCTCTCGGCATCGCGCGGGTTGGCGCGGCGGGTGTGGGAGCCGATCGGGCAGCGGATCCCGGTGGCGTCGCTGAAGTAGTCGAAATCGCTGAGCTGGTCGTCGGGCAGCGGGTCGCCGGGGGCGTCGGGGGCCAGCTCCAGCGGGTTGCCGTTGCGCCAGCGGCCGCAGAACTTCGCCGCCAGCAGCTCGGGATCGACGCCGGAGCCCTTGAGGTAGGCGTCGAAGCCGAAGACGTCCTGCTGGAGGATGCGGAAGGCGCCGAAGCTGCCGTTCTTGGCGAACACCTCGGGCGTGGGGAACGGGTAGGGCGCCTGCGAGGTGTTGCGCAGCACCACCTCGTAGGCGGGCACCGGCTGCTGCTTGTCCGGCGGCCGCGGCAGGCCCATGACGTTGGGCTGCGAGATGCCGTCGGCGTAGCCGAAGTGCACGGTGCCGTCCGGCAGCGCCCGGGCGTCGAAGTAGTCGGCGGCGCCGAACGAGGCCGCCCGCGCCGCCCCGCCCTGCCCGAACATGCCGCGCAGGGTTTGGGTCCCCGATTCGAGCGTCGCCGCGTCCTTGGCGTGGAGCGTGAGCACGACGTGCGCCTTGCCGGCGTTGGCCGGGGCGAGGCAGGGCACCCAGTTCGCGGGCGCGCTGGCGCCGGTGTCGAACACCACCCCGGCGCGGGCCACCGCGCCTTGCTTGAACGCCTGATAGTCGAACAGGGGGTCCCCGAACGTCACCCCCGGCAGCCCCAGCGCCTGGATGCCGGCGTAGCTCAGGCCGATGCTGAGCGCGTAGTCGGGCTTGACCGTCCAGGTCTCGGCGGAGGTGACGGTCAGCGCCCCGGCGGCGGGACCGCCGGGGACCAGGCTGCCGAGGAACTTCTTGAAGGCGCCGGCGTCCTCGATCGTCAGCACGAAGTCGCGGACGAACTCGAAGCTGTACCCGCGCAAGATGACGCCCTGGACCTCCGGGAGATCCTCGGGCTGGATGGCGTTGGGATCCTGCGCACCGTTGCTCATCGCGGACCTCCTCTCCTGCCGAAACCCGCCGCCTCCCCGCTAGCCGCTCGGGGGGAACGCCCCGACGATCTGCTTGACCGTGACCTGGGGGTAGGCGCTGTACCAGGCGAACGTGCCCGCGCGCTGGGTGCTGGTGGCGTCGTAGTAGTTGAGCAGCGTGAGGAAGACCTGGGAGTGCTGCTGGACCGGGATCGCCTTCAGGGCCATGTCGTCGTCGATGAAGGAGAGGAAGGTGTCGAACACCTGGGCGACGATCGGGTTGCGCACGAAGGCCAGGATGTAGGCGTCGAAGGAGCCGTCGTAGGAGGTGATGATCGCGAGCGTGTTGGTGCCGGGCAGGAAGAGCACGCGGACGAAGTGGACGATCCCGATCTCGTTGAGGCCCTCGGTCAGGGCGTTCTGGAGCGGGATCAACTGCGTCGCGAGCGTGCTCACCATCTCCGGCTTGACCGGCATCAGCAGGGTCAGCGGGTTCTGGACCGAAGGCGGATTCTGGGGGGCGGTCGTGCCGTTGCTCATGGCGATATCTCCTCTGGACGATGGGTGGATGATGAGACTTCCTCGACGACTTGACGACGACTCGACGGCGGGCCTGCTGCCGGGTGAATTCTCGCTCTTCTGTGCGCGATGGGTGAGAACCGTTTCAGACCTGGGTCACGGCTTGCCGATCTGCTCCTCGACCCACTCGATGGCGTAGCCGGCGACCTCCTCCCAGCCGGGCTGCTTGATCACCCAGTGCGACCGGCCCGGGAACTCCTTGAACGCGGTCACCGCGCCGGAGCCCTGGTACTTCTCGAAGTTCTTGCGGTTCATCCCGGGCGGGATCGAGCGGTCGACCGAGCCGGCGGTCAGCAGCAGCGGCGCCCGCTCGCCGTTGGCCCAATCGACCTTGGTGACGTCGCTCGCGAAGGAGAGGACGTTCTGGAAGAACGGGCGTCCCGGCGACGGCACGACGTAGCCCTCCCAGGCCTCGCGCTGCGCCTCCGGCGGCAGCGGGTGGACCCAGCCGTAGGCGAAGTGATTGAACGACATGCGCAGAACCCGGCGCCACCCGAAGGGCGCGACGAGCACCGGCAGCAGGGCGCGGAAGGACGGGAAGTTGGCGCCGCCCACGCCCTTGGGCGGCGCCGAGTCGATCGCCACGCCGCAGGCGCCGAGACCGCGGTCGAGCAGGATCTGGGTGGTCAGGCCGCCGAAGGAGTGGCCGATCAGGATCGGCGGCTCGGGGAGCGCGCGCACGATGGCGTCGTAGTGGTTGACGATGTCGGCGATCCCGACCTTGGCGAGCCGCGAATCGGGGCTCCGCCGCAGCTCCTCGATCGGCCGGTCGTCGTAGGGCCAGGGGGGCGCGAGCACCGGGTAGCCGCGGTCCTCGAAGAACCGCTGGAAGCTGTCCCAGCACAGCGGCGTCATCCAGGCGCCGTGGATCAGCACGATCTGTCGGGCCATGCGTTCCTCCCGCCCCGAAACCCACCGGCGCCCGGGCGCGCCGGTTGATTCACCCTCTGCGCCGCGGCCAAACGAAGGCGGCGCTGCGAGGCTCGATTAAGCGCGGAGGCTATCACGGCGGCAAGGCGCGGCGGCAAGCCCCGCGCGGCGCTCCGGCCGACTTCCGTGTGCTAGCCTGCCGCGGCCGGCCGGCAGTCGAACCGGCGGCGTTCCCGCAATCCCGGACAGCCCTCCGGACGAGCCCCCGGACAGCCCCCCCGAACAGCGATGGACCGCGAGCACGCCGCGAAGCGGATCGCCGAGCTGCGCGAGGAGATCCGCCACCACGACTTCCTCTACTACGTCAAGGACGCGCCGGTCGTCTCCGACGCGAAGTACGACCGGCTGTTCAAGGAGCTGGAGGCGCTCGAGGAGCGTTTCCCCGAGCTGCTCAGCCCCGACTCCCCCACCCAGCGGGTCGGCGGCGAGCCGGTCGCGGCGCTCCCCCGGGTCGAGCACGCGGCGCCGATGCTGTCGCTCGACTCCGACCAGGACGAGGCCGCGCTGCGCCGCTTCGACGAGCGGCTGCGCAAGGCGCTCGGCGGCGACGCCGTCTCCTACGTGCTCGAGCCCAAGCTCGACGGCGCCTCGGTCGAGTTCGTCTACCGGCGCGGGCTCCTGACCACCGCCGCCACCCGCGGCGACGGCCGGGTCGGCGAGGGGATCACCGAGAACGTGCGCACCATCCCGGCGGTGCCGCTGCGGCTGCGCACGGGCGCGGGGCGGGACGGACGGCCGGTGCCCGAGTTCCTCGCCGTACGCGGCGAGGTGATCATGCGCATCGAGGAGTTCGAGCGCCTCAACGAGCGGCTGCTCGCGGAGGGGCGCGAGCCGTTCGCCAACCCGCGCAACGTCGCCGCCGGCGCGCTCCGCCAGCTCGACCCGCGCGAGGCCGCGGCCAAGCCGCTCGACGTCTTCTTCTACGACGTGCTCGCGCTCGACCGGGACGGCGCCGGCGGCGACCCGCCGCGGGGCGCCGCGATCGAGAGCCAGCGCGACGTGCTCGCCGCGCTCGCCGGCTGGGGGCTCAAGACCAGCCCGCTGGCGCGCCCCGCCGAGCGCGTCGACGAGATCCTCGCCTACCACCGCGAGCTGCTCGAGCAGCGCGACGACCTCCCCTACGAGATCGACGGCGTGGTGATCAAGCTCGACGACCTCGCGGCGCGCGAGGGCCTCGGCGCCACCTCGCGCCACCCGCGCTGGGCGTTCGCGTTCAAGTTCCCGCCGCGCAAGCAGGTCACCCGCCTGCTCAAGATCGTCCCCAGCGTCGGCCGCACCGGGGTGGTCACGCCGGTGGCGATGCTGCGCCCGGTCGAGCTGGGCGGGGTCACCGTCTCGCGCGCCACCCTCCACAACCGCGAGGAGGTCGCGCGCAAGGACGTGCGCGAGGGCGACACCGTGCGCGTCCAGCGCGCCGGCGACGTCATCCCGCAGGTGATCGAGGTGATCGCCGAGCCGGACCGCGAGCGCGGGCCGAAGTGGCGGATGCCCGAGAAGTGCCCCTCGTGCGGCACCCGCCTGATCGAGCGCGGGCCGTTCACCGTCTGCCCGAACAGCTTCGAGTGCCCGGCGCAGCTCGTCGGCCGCGTCGTCCACTTCGCCTCGCGCGAGGCGCTCGACATCGAGGGTCTGGGCGACAAGACGGCGAAGCTCCTGGTCGACCAGGGGCTGGTCAAGCGGCTGCCCGACCTCTTCGACCTGCGCCCCGAGCAGCTCACGCCGCTCGAGGGCTTCGCCGAGAAGTCCGCCGGCGACCTGGTGGCGGGGATCGCCAAGGCCTCGAAGGTCGAGCTGGCGCGCTTCCTCTACGGCCTCGGCATCCCCGAGGTCGGCCTCGCCACCGCGCGCGACCTGGCTGCCCACTTCGGCACCTTCGCGGCGATCCGCAGCGCGAGCGAGGAGGCGCTCCAGGAAGTCAAGGGCGTCGGCCCGCGCATGGCCGAGCAGATCGCCGCCTTCTTCGCCGAGCGCCACAACGCCGAGGTCATCGACAAGTTGTTGGCTGGCCGGGTGAAGCTGACCGAGGGCGAGCCCCGCCCCGCCGGCGGCCCGCTCGCGGGCAAGACCTTCGTCTTCACCGGCGGCCTCGCCGGCCTCTCCCGCCCCGAGGCCAAGGAGCGCGTCGAGGCCCTCGGCGCCCGCGTCACCGGCTCGGTGTCCAAGAACACCGACTACGTCGTCGCCGGGGACGACCCCGGCTCGAAGCTCGACAAGGCGCGGGAGCTGGGGGTGACCGTGCTCGACGAGGACGGCTTCGCCGCGCTGCTGCGGGAGTGCGGCGGGGAGGAACTTCCGTGAACCTGAGGAGGGTGGCCACCGCCGGTCTGGAGAAGCTGCGTGGCCGGCTTGGCCGGTCCCCGGTGGGCCGGGGAACCGCCGCCGCCGCCGCGGCGGCGCGCAACCGCCCTCGGGTGACGCTCCGCTACACCGGCTCCCTCGATCTCGCCGAGTTCGACGCCCGGTGCGCGGAGCATGACTTCTGGTATCACAGCTACTATTTCGACAACGGATTCGCGGTCCGGGGCGACTACGACGTCGGCAAGGACGTCGCCGACTACGGCTTCCCTTCGACCATGGCCGGCATGTCCGTCCTGGACATCGGCACCGGCAGCGGGTGGTTCGCCACCTTTTTCGAGCAGCTCGGCGCCGAGGTCACGACGTTCGATGCGCGAGGCTATTGCGATTTCGACGTCTTCGGTCGTGACCACTACCCGGACGTGGCGACCGAGAAGCCCGCGCCGGACCGGGTGCTCCCCGGCGGCAGAGGGGTCTACTACAGCCCGGTCAGCAAGGGCTTCTGGATCATGAAGGAGATCCTCGGCCTCGACGCGGGCTACTTCAACGGCCGGGTCTACGAGATCGGCCCGGAGCTGTTCGGCGGCCGGAAGTTCGATCTGGTGTTCATGGGCTCGGTCCTCATGCACCTGCGCGACCCGATCGGCGCGCTCATGGCGGCTCACTCGGTGTGCGCGGACCGATTGATCGCCACGACCTTCATGCGGGAGGCCACGGGCGAACCTCCGGCGATGCAGATGCAGGAAGGCGCGGGCGACGGAATCAGTTGGTGGGTACCGAATCGCCCGTGCCTCGAGCAGTGGCTGAAGGCGGCGGGCTTCTCCAGCTTCGATCTCGAGCGTAGGGTACGGCTCACCGTCGACAATCCCTACACGGACCAGGGCGGACGCTCCTCGGCGGTCGATCAGGTGCACCAGCTCGTGCACGCCCGGCGCTGACGACCCCGAACGACGGCCGCCCGGCCGGCCTGATTCGCCCCTCCCCACCCGGCCGCCCGATGTGCTAGAACTAGGCTCCGTCACAACCCGAGGCTCCCAGCCACGCCCACCGCTCCCGAGGAGGCCTGCATGGAGCGAACCGTCTCTGTCGAGGTCAACGGCCGGCGCTACGAGCGTTCGGTCGAGCCGCGCCTGCTGCTGGTCCATTTCCTGCGCGACGTCCTGGGGCTGACCGGCACCAACGTCGGCTGCCAGACCAGCCTGTGCGGCGCCTGCACCGTCCTGGTCGACGGCCGCGCGGTCAAGTCCTGCACCCAGCTCGCGGTGCAGGCCGACGGCCGGTCGGTGACCACCGTCGAGGGGCTGGCCGACGACGGCCGCCTGCACCCGCTGCAGGAGGCCTTCCGCGACCAGCACGCCCTCCAGTGCGGCTACTGCACGCCCGGCTTCCTGATGGCCGCGAAGTCGCTGCTCGACGACAACCCGAGCCCCACCGAGGCGGAAATCCGCCGCGGGCTCAAGGGCAACATCTGCCGCTGCACCGGCTACCACAACATCGTGCGCGCCGTGCAGCAGGCGGCCTCCGGGGGAGGTGGCTGATGGGCGTCTTCGGCAGCTCGATCAAGCGCCGCGAGGACGCGGCCCTGATCACCGGCCAGGGCAAGTACACCGACGACCTCCAGGTCCCGGGCCTGACCTACGCCGCGATCGTGCGCAGCCCGCACGCCCACGCCCGCATCCGCTCGATCGACGTCTCGAAGGCAAAGGCCGCGCCCGGCGTGGTCGCGGTCTTCACCGGCCGGGACCTGCGCACGGGCGAGAAGGGGGGCGTGGTCCCGACTGCCTGGCTCCTGCCCGACATCAAGACCCCGGACCACCCGATCCTCGCCACCGAGGTCGTGCGCTACGTCGGCGACGGCGTGGCGGTGGTGGTCGCCGAGAGCCGCTACGCCGCGCACGACGCCGCCGAGCTGGTCACGGTCGACTACGAGCCGCTGCCGGTGGTGGTCGACCCGGTCGCGGCGACCGCGGAGGGCGCGCCGCTCGTCCACGAGGGCGCCCCGGGCAACGTCGCGTTCGACTGGAGCCTCGGCGACGAGGCCAAGACCGACGCCGCGTTCGCGGGCGCCGCGCACACGGTGTCCGCCACGCTGCGCAACAACCGGCTACTGCCGTTCGCGATCGAGCCGCGGGCGTGCCTCGCCGAGTGGGACGAGCGCAAGGGCGCCCTGACCCTGCACATGACGACCCAGAACCCGCACGTCCATCGCCTGCTGATGTCGCTCGCCTCGATCGGCCTGCCCGAGCACAAGATCCGGGTCATCGCGCCCGAGGTCGGCGGCGGCTTCGGGAGCAAGATCCACCACTACCCGGACGAGGCGATCACCGCCTGGTGCGCGATCCGCACCGGCCGGCCGGTCAAGTGGACGGCCACCCGCACCGAGACCAACCTGACCGACGCCCACGGCCGCGACCACGTCACCCGCGCCGAGCTGGCGCTCGACGGCGCGGGCAAGATCCTCGGCCTGCGCGTGCGCACCCACGCCGCGATGGGGGCGTATCTGTCCACCTTCGCGCCGGCGGTGCCGACCTACCTCTACGGCACGCTGCTCTCCGGCCAGTACGACATCCCGGCGATCCACGTCCGGGTGATCGCGACCTTCACCCACACCGCGCCGGTCGACGCCGTGCGCGGCGCCGGCCGGCCCGAGGCGACGTTCGTGGTCGAGCGGATGATGGACCTCGCCGCGCGCGAGCTGGGGCTCGACCCGGCCGAGATCCGGCGCCGCAACTTCGTCCCCGCCGACGCCTTCCCGTACCAGACCCAGGTCGCGCTGCAGTACGACAGCGGCGACTACGCCCCGGCGCTCGAGAAGGCGCTCCAGATCGCCGGCTACCAGGAGCTGCGCACCGAGCAGGCGCGGCGGCGCGAAGCAGCGGGAAACGGGGGGGGCGGCGGCAAGCTGCTCGGGATCGGGCTGTCGACCTACATCGAGGCCTGCGGGCTCGCGCCGTCGCAGGTGGTCGGCTCGCTCGGCGCCCAGGCCGGGCTGTGGGAGAGCGCCAAGGTGCGCGTCCACCCGACCGGCGTCGTGACCGTCTACACCGGCTGCTCGGCGCACGGCCAGGGGCACCACACGACCTACGCCCAGATCGTCGCCGACCGGCTCGGCATCCCGGTCGACTCGGTCGACGTCATCCACGGCGACACCGAGGAGGTGCAGTTCGGGATGGGCACCTACGGCAGCCGGAGCGCCGCGGTCGGCGGCAGCGCGATCGCGGTCAGCGTCGACAAGGTGATCGCCAAGGGCAGGAAGATCGCCGCCCACCTGCTCGAGGCGGCCGAGGGGGACATCGAGTTCGCGGACGGGCAGTTCCGCGTCCGCGGCACCCCCGACCGCAACCGCTCGTGGGGCGACGTCGTGCTCCAGGCCTACCTCGCGCACAACCTGCCCGAGGGGCTCGAGGCCGGCCTCGAGGAGACCACGTTCTACAACCCCTCGAACTTCACCTACCCGTTCGGCGCCCACGTCGCGGTGGTCGAGGTCGACCCCTCAACCGGCGTGGTCGAGCTGGCGCGCTACATCGCGGTCGACGACTGCGGCAACCAGATCAACCCGATGATCGTCGCCGGCCAGGTCCACGGCGGCATCGCGTACGGCGTCGGCCAGGCGCTCTTCGAGCACGCGGTCTACGACGACGGCGGCCAGCTCGTCACCGCCGAGCTGATGGACTACGCACTGCCCAAGGCCCACCACCTGCCGTCCTTCGAGCTCGACCACACGGTCACGCCGTGCCCGCACAACCCGCTCGGGGTCAAGGGGATCGGCGAGGCGGGGACGATCGCCTCGCCGGCGGCGGTGGCCAACGCGGTCGCCGACGCGCTCGCCCCGTACGGCGTCACCCACCTCGACATGCCGCTGACGCCGGAGAAGGTCTGGCGTTCGATCCATCCGGAGGAGGGCTAAATGTTCCCGGCACCGTTCGACTACCACCGCGCCGACTCGGTCGGCGCGGCGCTCGACCTGCTCGGCCGCCTCGGCGGCGACGCCGCGCTGATCGCCGGCGGCCAGAGCCTGGTCTCGATGATGAAGCTGCGCATGGCCCAGCCGGCGGCGGTGGTCGACATCGGCCGCGTCGCCGAGCTGCGCGGGATCGGCGAGCGGGGCGACGCGATCCGCATCGGCGCCCTGACCACCCACGCCGAGCTGGCGGCCTCGGAGCTGGTGCGCCGGCGCTGTCCGCTGCTCGCCCAGGCGGCGGCGCAGATCGCCGACCCGCAGGTCCGAAACGCCGGCACCGTCGGCGGCAACATCGCCCACTTCGACCCCGGCTCGGACCTGCCGCCGGCGCTGGTCGCGGCCGGCGCCACGGTCCACCTGCGCGGCGCCGGCGGCGAGCGGACGGTCGCCGCGGCCGACTTCTTCGTCGGCCTGATGACCACGCTCCTCGCCGAGCGCGAGGTGATCCTCGCGGTCGAGGCGCCGGCGTTTCCGCCGCGCACGGGCTCGGCGTACCACAAGTTCGAGCACCCGGGCTCGGACTACACCCTGTGCGGCACCGCGGCCGTGGTGACGCTCGACCGCGACGAGCGGATCGTCGCCGCCCGGCTCTGCTTCACCGGCGTCACCGCGACCCCCTACGACGCCACGCCGGTCACCGACGCGCTCGCCGGGAGCGACGGCTCGGACGAGGCGATCGCCGCGGCGGTCGCCGCGCACCTCGCGATCCCCGACCCGATCGGCGACCGCTTCGCGTCCGCCGCCTACCGGGCGGCGGTCGCGCGGGAGTTCGCCCGCCGCACCCTGATCCAGGCGCGCGACGCGGCGCGCGGCTGAGCGGGCGCGAGGCCGCGGTGGTGAACGGGATCCCCGCGCCGGCGACGGCTTCCGCCCGGCGGCGGCGCCGGGCGCGCCCCGAGGCATCCGATGCGTGAGGTCCTGGCCGACGTCGAGCGCTGGCGGCGCGACGGCAAGCGAGTGGCGCTCGCCACCGTGGTCAAGGTCTGGGGCTCGGCGCCGCGCCAGCCGGGGGCGAAGATGGCGATCTCCTCGGCCGGCGACCTCGCCGGCTCGGTCTCCGGCGGCTGCGTCGAGGGGGCGGTGGTCGAGGCGGCGCACGCCGTCCTCGCCCGCGGCGAGCCGAGCCTCCTCTCCTTCGGCGTCAGCGACGAGGCGGCGTGGTCGGTCGGCCTCTCCTGCGGCGGCGAGATCCAGGTCTTCGTCGAGCCGCTCGCGGCGGGCGCGGCGGGCGGCGGCGACGGCGCGGCGGGCCGCGAGGGCGGCGTGGCCGCCG
>CAZNIX010000073.1:420-13964 GCA_964573125.1 uncultured Thermoanaerobaculia bacterium | reverse complement strand
CCGCCGCGGCGCCGCTGGTCTCCTTCGCGCCGGTCTCCGCGCTCAACCTCGCCGGCCTGGCCCTCGCCGCCGCGGTCTGGGCCGGCGCGCGCGCGGCCCGGCGGCGGCCGCCGTCGCGCTCCGCGGCAACCTGAGGCGGCGGGTTGCGTATCCAGGCCGAGACTCGGACCCGACTTCCGAAGGAGGACCTGGCCATGAACCAGCGCCTGCTCGCCGTCCCCGCCACGCTCGCCGCCCTGCTGCTCGCCCTGCCGGCCGCGGCCCAGACCATCCAGGGCCTGCCGCGCCAGAGCCCGGAGGCGATGGTCATGCAGCGGGTGGGGATCTCCAACGTCACCATCCACTACCACCGCCCGGCGGTCAACAACCGCGAGATCTGGGGCGCGCTCGTCCCCTACGGGCAGGTCTGGCGCGCCGGCGCCAACGACAACACCACGATCACGTTCGAGGACGCGGTCAAGGTCGAGGGCAAGGACCTCGCCGCCGGCACCTACGGCTTGCACATGATCCCGGGCGAGGACGAGTGGACGGTCGTCTTCAGCGCCAACTCGACCTCGTGGGGGAGCTTCACCTACGACCAGGCCGAGGACGCCCTGCGCGTGACCGTGCGCCCGGAGAAGGCGCCCTACGCCGAGCAGCTCGCCTACGGCTTCGAGGACGTCACCGACCAGGGCGCGTTCGTGACCCTGCACTGGGCGGAACTCGAGGTGCCGATCGAGATCGCGTTCGACACCCACGCCCTGGCGCTCGCCGAGATCCGCGATCAGCTCCGCCACCTGCCGCGGTTCAACTGGCAGGGGTGGGCGGGCGCGGCCGGCTACCTGGTCAACGCCGACCTCGAGCACGAGCAGGCGCTCGAGTGGATCGACCGCTCGATCCAGATGGACGAGAACGGCCAGAACCTCGGGCTCAAGGTCCGGCTCCTCCAGCAGCTCGACCGCGGCGAGGAGGCGCGCGAGACCCTGGCGCGCGCGCTCGAGGTCTCGAACGAGGCGCAGACCAACGCGCTGGGCTACGTCTTCCTGTTCGCGGGCGACGCCGACACCGCGATCGAGGTCTTCCAGAAGAACGTCGCCGACTACCCCGAGTCGTGGAACGTCTACGACTCGCTCGGCGAGGCCTACGCCGCCAAGGGCGACGCCGCACACGCCCGCGAGCTGTACCAGAAGGCGCGCTCGATGGCGCCCGAGGCCCAGCACGCGCGGATCGACGGGGTGCTGTCGAACCTGGCGGCGGAGTAGGGTGGTACCCGTAGGCTCAGAACGCGCCGCGGCCGGTGAGTACGGCGCCGAGGGTGCGGCCGAGGATGTAGAGGTCGAGCCAGAGCGACCAGTTGCGGATGTAGTAGGTATCGTAGGCCTGCTGCTCGGCGACGCTGCCGCCGCTGCGGACCGTCACCTGCCACAGGCCGGTGAGCCCCGGCCAGACGCGTCGCCGCAACGCCCGGAACTCCGGCGTGAACCCCGCGAGGTGGTAGTCCGGGAAGGGGCGGGGTCCGACCAGGCTCATCGAGCCGTCGACGACGTTGGCGAGCTGCGGCAGCTCGTCGAGGCTGAAGCGGCGCAGGAACGTGCCGAGACCGGGGATCAGTCGCGGGTCGTCGCGCAGCTTGTAGCGCTCCTCCCACTCGCGCCTCAGTTCGGGGCGACGCTCGAGGTGCTCTGCGAGCCGCCGCTCGGCATCGACGTGCATGGTGCGGATCTTGCGCACACGGATCCGCCGGCCGTCGAGCCCCTCGCGCTCCTGGACGTAGAAGGCGGGCCCGCGGCTGACCAGCTTGATCGCCACCGCCGCGGCCACGATCGCCGGCGCCGCCGCCACCAGCGCCGCGCCGCCCAGCCCGACGTCGACCCCGCGCTTGATCGCCCGGTTGAGCGGCCGCAGCAGGTTATTGGTGTACTCGATGCCGAGCACCCGGCCGAGGTTGCGCACCTGGACGCCTTCCACCGGCAGCTCGTCGACGGTGCGCAGGGTGATCACGTGGCGGAAGTGCTGCTGCAGCCGGTCGATCGCCTCGCGTTCGCCCAGGCGGTCGAGCTCGAGGATCGCGACCCTGACGCCGCGCCGCGCCAGTTCGGGGGCGAGCTCGATCCCGCCGAGCACCCGCGTCCCCTCGATAGTGCCGCCCGCCGGCTCGCCGCCGGTGAGCAGGACGCCGATCGGCCGGTAGCCGAGCCGGTCGAGATCGCGCAGCGCCTCGACCGACTGCGCGGCGCGCGATCCCTCGCCGATCACAACCACCGGCTCGCTCCACCCCGGTCGCCTCCCGGCGATCGCCGAGACCAGCGCCCGGCCGGCCGGCACCGCGACCAGCGCGAGGATGAAGGTCAGGCCGAGGGTGACCCGGGAGTAGAGGTGGGGGATTTTGAGCGCGTACGTGACCGCGGCGAGCACGAGGAAGCCGAAGCCGGTGACCCGGGTCAGCCGCCGGAGGGTCTCGACCGGCCCCAGCCCGAAGCCCGGATAGAGACCGGACAGCGCGTAGCCGGCGAGGAACAGCGCCAGCAGCGGCACCATCGCGAGATAGAGCTCGGTGGGCTGGTCGCGGATCGGACGCGCCCATGCGACATAGCCGACGGTGCCCGATCCGAACAGCGCCAGGAAGTCCGTCGTCACCAGCATCGCCGCCCGCAGCGCGCGGACTCGGGCCGGGTTGGCGATGTCCAGCGGCCGCGGCTCCGGCGCTTCTCGCGGAGCGGCCGGATGCGGCACCGTTCCCGCGGCGGGATCGAACGGCAGGGCATCACCGTGGCGGGGGGCGGTCGTGGACCGGGGCGCAGCCTCAGACATCGCGCAGCTTCGGCGGGTGCAGCAGGAGGCGGGCGACGAACGCCGGGTTGTTTCTCAGGTAGCGCTTCCACAGGCGCCGCGGTTCCTGCCCGAGGCGGAACAGCCACTCGAGGCCGCTGCGCTGCATCCATGGGGGAGCCTGGGCCAGCAGACCCGCATGGAAGTCGAACGCGGCACCGACCCCGATCAGCACCGGCGCCTCGATCCGCTCGCGGTGCTCTGCCATCCACCGCTCCTGCTTGGGCGTCGACAGGCCGACCCACACCAGGTCTGGAGCGCGGGAATCGATGCGCTCGACGATCTCGTCGTCCTCGGCGACGGTGAGCGGACGGAAGGGAGGTGAGTGGACGCCGCAGACGACCAGCCCGGGGAACCGCGCGGTCAGCCGCGCGGCGAGCCGCTCCGGCACCCCCGGCTTGCCGCCGTAGAAGAAGGACCGCCAACCCCTGTCGGCCGCCCGCGCCAGGACCGCGAGCATCAGGTCGGGGCCGTAGACCCGGCGCATCCATCGCGCTCCGGCCCATCGGCCGGCCCACACCAGCGGCATGCCGTCGGGCGTCGTCAGCCCCGACTCGTCGTGGATCCGCTTGAGACCGGCGTCGCGCTGCGCCTCCATGACCCCGTGCACCCCGGTCACGCAGACGTAGTAACGACGCCGCTCGACGATCCACCGGGTGATCTCCTCGAGCGCCATCGTCGGGTCGATCGCGCTGATCCCGACTCCGAGAACGTCGATCCGCGGGATGCCGCTCACGGCCTCAGGGTCAGACAGGGACGGTCTTGCCCGCCATCCTGGCCGCCACCTGGTCGTAGATCCAGCGATAGGTGACCTCCATGCCCTCGCGCAGCCGGGTGGATGGCTCCCAGCCCAGCATCTCGAGGATCCGCGAGTTGTCGCTGTTGCGTCCCCGCACGCCCAGCGGTGCGTCGAGCTGGTGGCGGCGCTCGAGCCGCACTCCGGCGATCTCCTCGGCGATGTCGACGAGCCGGTCGATCGTCACCAGCTCGCGGCTGCCCAGGTTCAGAGGCTCGACGACCTCGCTGCGGGCGATCAGGCGGGTTCCTTCGATGCAGTCGTCGATGTAGGTGAACGAGCGGGTCTGCGAACCGTCGCCCCAGATCTCGATGGTGTGCTCCCCGGTAAGCGCGGCGGTGGCCACCTTACGGCAGATCGCCGCCGGTGCCTTCTCCCGTCCTCCATCCCAGGTGCCCAGCGGGCCGTAGACGTTGTGGTACCGCGCGATCCGGGTGGCGAGGCCGTAGTCCTCGCGGAAATGCGCGGCCATCCGCTCACTGAACAGCTTCTCCCACCCATAGCCGTCCTCGGGCATCGCCGGGTAGGCGTCCTCCTCCTTCAGCGCCACGACGTCGGCGATGGTCTGCTTGTCGGCGGCGTAGACGCAGGCCGAGGACGAGTAGAAGAAGCGATCGACGCCCGCGGAGCGAGCGGCGAGCAGCACGTGGGTGCTGATCAGCACCGACAGCATGCACGCGGCCTTGTTGAGTTCGATGAAGCCCATGCCGCCCATGTCCGCCGCCAGGTTGTACACCTCGCCGGCGCCTCCCTCGAGGACCTCCCGGCAGCTCTCGAGCCGCGAGCAGTCGCGGACCCGGTTGTCGGCGGCCTCGTGGACCTGGTACCACCGGTCGAGGGGCTTGACGTCGACGGCGCGCACCCTCCTCCCCTCCGCGAGCAGCGCCCGGGTGAGGTGGCCGCCGATGAACCCACCGGCTCCTGTGACGACCGCATCGATCTTGCTCATGCCCACTCTCCTGGGACGGAATATACCGGACCCGCCGGGTCGGCCTACGATAGAGTAGACCATCGGCGGAGACGGTCGTCGCCGCTTCGACCGCCTCCCGCCCCACCGCCGGCCCGTGACCGAGCCCCAGCCGCCCCGCGTCCCCGAGACCGCCGCCGGGGAGCGCATCGCCCACTTCCGGGCGGCGGCGGGAGCGGCGGGGTGGCGTGGATGGCTCCGCGGTGGATTCTGGTCGGTGACCGACCAGGGGCTGTTCTCGCTCGCCAACCTCCTGCTCAGCGTGGGGCTGGCGCGGCTGGTGGATCCCGCGTCCTACGGCGGCTTCAGCTTCGCCTACGCCCTACTGCTGCTGGCGATCACCCTGCACGCCGGGCTGGTGACCGAGCCGCTGCTGGTGCTCGGAGGCGAACGCTTCGCCGGCCGCCAAGCCGACTACTTCGGTTTCCTGGTACGGGGGCATGCGCTGCTCGCCGCGGCCATCGGGTTGCTGTTCGCCGCGGTCGCCGGGGTGCTGGCGCTGGCGGGTGATCGCAGGTTGGCGGCGGCCACCGCGGCGCTGGCCGTCGCCACGCCGTTCGCGCTGGCGATCTGGCTGGCGCGCCGGGCCTGCTACGTGCGGCTCGAACCGCGGCGGGCGGCCGCCGCCTCGGCGGTCTATCTGGCGCTGCTCGTGGGATCGGGGGCGCTGCTGTCCGCCGCCGGACGCCTGTCGTCGGCGACCGCGTTCGGCGCGCTGGCGGTGGCCTCGGTGGTGCCCGCGGGCTGGCTGGCGTACCGTCTCGACGCCCGTCCGGGATCCCCGGGTGCGTCAGCCGTCGCCGGCGAGGTCCTACGCGAGCACTGGCGCCTCGGCCGCTGGGCGGCGGCGAGCTTCGTCTTCCGCTGGCTGCCGCGCAACATCTACTTCGTCACCCTCCCGTGGCTCGCCGGGCTCGACGCCACCGCCGCGCTGCTCGCCATGATCAACCTGGTCGCGCCGGCACTGCAGACCAACATCGCGCTGTCGACCCTGTTCATCCCCGCCTATCAGCGGAGCCGCAGCGAGCTGGGGCGGACCGGTTTTCTGCGCCGCGGGCTGGTGATGGTCGGGATCCCGTCGGTGGGGTGGTGGGCGCTGGCCGTCGCCTTCCGCGAGCCGCTGGTCGAGCTGCTGTACGGGGGCAGGTACGCCGGCTACACTGACCTGGTGTGGATTCTGGGAGCCCTGCCGCTGCTGACCGGCCTGGTGACGGTGCTCGGCTCGATGCTGTTCGCCGAGCGCCGGCTGCCGGCCTTCTTCTGGTCGTTCGTCGCCGGCAGCATGGTCGCCTCGACCGCCGGGGTCGCGCTGGCGGCCCGCTGGGGAGCGGGCGGCGCCGCGACCGGGATGCTGCTCGCCTACGCCGTGGTGGCGGCGGCGATGGCATGGACGGCGCTGCAGCCGCCGCACGCCGGTGGGCGCGCGGCGGCATCCGGCGGCCGGGGGGCGCGGTGACGGCGCGGTACGGCCCGTGGGCGGCGGCCCGCTACGCCTGGCGGTGGCTCGGCAGTCCGGCGCGGCGGCGCGGCCTGCCGGCGCTTCCGACCGTGCTCAACCTGCCGGTTACCGACAACTGCAACTCGCGCTGCGTGATGTGCGACGTCTGGAAGGAGAGATCCGAAGGCGAAATGTCCGCCTCCGACCTCGGCCGGGTGCTGTCGGACGAGCTCTTCAGAGACCTCCGCCACGTCGGCATCTCGGGCGGCGAGCCGACCCTGCGCAAGGACCTAGTCGCGATCGTCGACACCATCGTCTCGACACCGCCCCGGCTGGAGAGCCTGTCAATCACCACCCACGGGTTCATGCCACGGGTCTGGGAGACGATGCTGCCCGAGATCGTGCGGCTTTGCGAGCGCCGGGGGGTGAGGTTCACCCTCAACCTATCGCTGGACGGCGTCGGCGAGGTCCACGACCGGGTGCGGCGCATCCCGCGAGGGTTCGAGCGGCTGCTCGAGACGCGGGAGATGGCGCGCGCGGCGGGCGCCGAGGTGCAGCTCCAGGCGACTGTCTCGAGCCCCAACGTCTACGACACCGGCCGCCTGCTGCGCTTCGCCCGCGCCGGTGGGCAGCAGATCGTCTTCCGGCTGGCGACGGTCATCGAGCGGCTGTCCAACCGCGAGTCGATGGCAGAGGTCGCGCTCGATGCGGCGGAAGGCTCGTTCTTCGCCGACTTCTTGGGGTCCGAGGACCTCGCCCGCGCCACCACCAACCCGGCGCGGCGGCTGCTGTATCGCGATCTGGTGCGGCGGCTGACCCGCGGCGGTCCCCGCCGCGCGCCGTGCTACTTCCAGAGCGAGGGGGTGCTGCTCGATCCCCACGGCATGCTGTACCACTGCTCGATCTCCACCGAGCCGCTCGGCAACGCCCTGGAGCACAGCGCCCTGGAGCTGTACGGCTCGCCGCACGCCCGGGCGGTTCGCGAGCGGCTGCTAACCCGTGTCTGCCCCGGCTGCATCCACGATCAGTCGGGAGCTTGGTCGCCGGCGGAGCTGGCTCGGGAGGTGTGGCGCCGGTCGCGGCCGGGACGCGCCGCTACCAGGGCGGCCGAGGTGGCGGCGATGGCGGTGCGGGCGGCGGTGGTGGAGATTCGCAGAGCGAGCGACCGGATTGTCTTCCGCCGTCGTTCTCCGGCGCCGCGCCGCGGCGAACGCGCGGCGTTGCTGATCGGCGCCTACGGCGGCGAGCACGTCGGCGACGCGGCGATCCTCGGCGGGGTCGTCCAGCGCCTCGTGGAGCGCCACGGCGTCGTACGGGCGCGGGTCGCCAGCACCCGGCCCGACCGCACGCGTCGTTGGGTCGAGTGCCTGACGCTGCCGGTGCCGCTCGAGGTGGTCGACGCCGCGAGCCCCAGCCTCGCCGAGGATATCGGGCCGACCGATCTGCTGGTCCACGCCGGCGGCCCGCTGATGGATCTCCCGCGGCTGCTGCTTCGTCATCTCGAACTGGCGGTCGCGGCGCGGCGGCGCGGCGCCTCGGTGGTGCTGGAGGGGGTCGGCATCGGCCCGTTCCGGCGACGGGCCAGCAGGGCGCTGGCGCGGCGGCTGTGCCGGGCGGCGGACGAGATCCGTGTGCGCACCCCCGCGGCGCTCGGCGATCCGGTGCTCCCGGCCGGCGGCGTCGAGGTGGACCGCGACCCGGCCTTCGACTACCTCGAGCGCCGCGGGCGCGGCCCGGCTCTCGACCGGCTGACCGCCGGCGAGCGGGAGGCGATCGAGCGGGCGCTCGGCGACAGCCCGGGTCTCCGGGTGGGCATCAACCTACGCCCGCTGTGGAACCGCTACGCGCGCGATCCCGCGACCGACCTCGCGCGGGTGGCGGCCCGCTTCCTCGACCGGCTGGTCGACGGTATGGAGCGCTTTGAGGCGACGGCGGCGCCGGTGTGCTGGATCTACTTCGCCATGAACGCCGACCGCTACGGCTTCTCCGATCTCGACGTCGGCTGGGAGCTGGCCGAGCGCGCCGGCCGCCGGGCTCAGGTGACGGTGCTCGAGCACGAGCTCGGAGTCGACGGGGTGCTCCACCTGCTCGACGGGCTGGACCTCGCGGTGGCGATGCGCTTCCACGCCAACGTTTTCGCCTTCGCTCGCGGGCTCCCGGTGCTCGGCATCGACTACAGCGTCGGCGGCCGCGGCAAGGTCGGCGAGCTGTACCGCGACCGGGGGCTGGAGGATCGGGTCGAGCGGGTCGACCGTTTCACCGCGGAATGGATGGTTCCCCGCCTCTCCGCGCTGGCCGCGGTCGCCGACGGCCGTGCCGCGGCCGATCAGAGGACGAGCTCGCGGTAGATCCCGGCCAGCCGGTGGTAGTGGGCGCGGTCGGAGAACTCTGTTTCGACGAGGGCGCGTCCGCGCTCGCCGAGTTCGCGCCGCCGCGCCGGGTCCGTCGCCAGCTCGGCGGCGCGAGCCCGAAGGTCGTTGGCGTCGCCGGGCTGGAAGGCCATCGCCACTCCCCGGCAGGCGACCATCGCCGCCAGCCCCCCGTGGCCCGCCACCAGCGCCGGCACTCCGCAGGCGAGGCTCTCGAGGACCGCGAACGGGAAGCACTCGTACCACAGCGACGGCGTCACCGTGAACAGCGCACCGCGGATCAGCGCCCACTTCTCGGCACCTTCGCGGCGGCCGATCAGTTCCACGTTGCTGGCACCGAGCGACTCGATGCGCCGGGCGAGAGCCTCGGCCTCCGGACCGCTCCCGGCAATCTTGAGCGGCACCGAGGGCAGACCGGCGAAGGCCTCGACCAGCAGGTGGACCCCCTTCTCCCGGCTCAGCCGCCCGAGGAACAGGGCGTAGCCGCTGCCCGCCGGGTCGTCTGGCGCCGCGCCGGCCGGCTCGGGTAGCGGCGAGGGCAGGAAGTTGCCGAGCACCCGCACCTTCTCCCGCGGCGCGAGGCCGCCTTCCACCAGCTTGTCGGCGGTGAAGGAGGTCAGCGCGACGAACCGATCGATTCGGTCGAAGGTGCCGCGCCGCCGGTGGATTCCGATCGCCAGGGCGTACGCCGCGCTGAGGGTGTAGCTCGACCGGTAGCAGCGCAGCCGCACCGCGTGGTGGGTCGCGCCGTGCTTGCAGCGCTCGCAGATCTGCCCGTGGGTATAGAAGAGAGCGTTGGGACAGAGGAAACGGTAGTTGTGGACGGTCTGGACGATCGGCACTCCGGCTTCGGCGAGCGCCACGTAGAGCGACGGCGACAGCAGCGGAAAGACGTTGTGGACGTGGGCCAGCGCCGGATGCTCGCGGGCGACCAGGTCGCGTATCTCGCGGGTGGTGCGGTGCGAGGCGATGGTCTCGAGGGGGAAGCGGGCCCTCTCCAAGAGGCCGTAGTCGAGCAGCTCGCGGCTGTGGCGCAGGTAGAGCACCACCTGATGCCCACGGCTCCGGAGCAGCTCGACCTGCAGCTCGACCGCGACCTCCTCGCCGCCCGGCTGCTGGTAGGCGTTGTGGCAGACTAAGATCTTCATCGACCCGAATCCAGCTCACCGCCCCGCTCGTGCCCTGCTCGGGAGACGCCGGGGAGCGAGACGGCAGCGGCTACGGCCAGCGCCAGGAAGCCGGCGGCGGGAGACGCCAGGTCGGAACGGGCGATCAGTAGCACCGTGTCGACCACGACGGCGGCGTTGCAGGCACTGCCGGTGGCCGCTCGGCCGACCTCGCCGGCAACGTAGCAAGCGCGCCGGAGAAGCTGCGACAACAGCATCAGCGGTGTCGCGATCGACAGCGCGAGGACGATCAGCGCTCCGCCGGGAAGTCGCCGCAGAGAGGCCGGCGGCGACCAGTAGCGGCTTCGCGGCGACCACCGCGGAGAGACTGAGGTCGAGTCGAAAGGTGGCGCGGAAATAGGCGTCGCGCCGGTCCGAGTGCGGCGCCGGTCCGAGGACGCTCGCCGGCTCGGCGACCGTCACGGTGTGCATGCCGGCCAGGAACGGGAAGGCGGCATAGGCGGTCGCGAAGGCACCGTAGTCGGCGGGGCGGAGGAGCTGGACGAGCACGATGGCGAGCAGGAAGTGGCTCGACGAGACCAGCCCCTGGTCGGCCCAGCCCAGCCCGAGCCGCCGACCCCAGTTCCGGCCGGCGGCCGCCGCGGCCGAGAGGGACGCCGCGTTCAGGTTCCTCCACGCGGCGCGGACGGATCGCTTACGGCCCGGAGGGATCGCCTGACTCTCCATCTGTTGCGATGCTACAGCGTCCGGAATCGTCGACGCGCCGTATCCCAGGCCGCGCGGCCAGCGCGACTGGGCCGCCGATCCCGGCGCGCCCGGCGAAGCGGTGGAGCGCGTTGGCCTGGTACGCGTCGAGGTCGTCGCGGCCGGACAGCAGCCGCTTGCGGCGCCGGTTGAGCCACGAGTAGAGGCGCGGTCTGCACGTGCGCAACGGCAGCGCGATCCGCCGCACCAGGTCGGTGTTCAGCAGCTCGCGCACCGGATTGCTCCGCCCGGCATCGGGCTCATCCTTTGGGCTCGGAGACCTCGACCAGCATCGGCGACGCATCGTTCCGGACGGTCACGTCGCGGCCGGCGAGCGCCGTCGAGAGCTCCCGCGGCGGAAAGCCGTCGACCACCACCAGGACGCGCCGGCCGCCGGCGAGGAGGGCGTCGATCATCTCGGGCAGGCTCTCGCCGTGATCGTTGCGGGCGTCGAGGATCACGAGGTCGCGGTCGATCTGGAGCGGCCCCGCGGCATCCTTCGTCCCCCACCAAGCGACCAGCGCCGCGGGCGTCGGAGGCGGCGGCAACGCCCGTTCGTAGGTCCGGAGCAGGTACAGGTTGCGGTGGCGCAGCGCGCGCGAGGCGCGGAGGTCGTCGCCGAGGTGGGCCGCGAGCGCCCAGCCGAGCGCGACGCCGGTGAGCACGGTCAGCCACCGTCCGGGGAAGCCCGGCCGCAGCCGATGGAGGAGCCAGAGCGCGAGCAGGAGGACCGCGATCGCCAGCGGCGCACGCTGTAGCGTCAGCGTCCGCACCGGATCGCCCGGCGGTCGCAGCAACGCGAGCCCGGCGATCGCGGTGCCTGCGAGCACGCCGGTGAGCAGCCACGGCCGCTCGGGCCTCAGCCGGTCCAGCGACCAGGCGAAGGCGACCGCGGCCAGCGGCACCAGCTCGAGAAAGTAGCGCTGGTTGAAGCCCAGTCCGTCGGTACGCCAGACCCCGGCGGCCGAGAACATCCCGACCACCGGAAACAGGATCAGGGCGATCGCCCGCAACTCGCCGTCAGCCGCCGCGGTCGTCAGGGCCCCCGCGCTCCGCCGCCTCAGCATCAGCAGCCAGGCGCCGGCGCAGGCGACGAGCGCCAGCACGAACCAGGGTGCCGACTGAAGCCACGCCTTCTTGACCGCCGACGCGATCAGCCAGGCGCCGGCCGTCGGGTCTCGCACCATGTAGGCCGCGTGGTCGGAACCTTCGAGCGACGGGCGTGCGCCGTAGTCGACGACGCGCGCCCAGGCCATGAGCAGGGTGTCGCCGAAGAAGCCGTGGAGCCGCGGCCGCTCCGTGAACGACAGGTAGCCGGGGCCCTTGCTGATCGGATTCCAGGAGCCGAGACGCAAGTGGTTGAGGAGCGACGATACCGCCAGCGGCAGCGCCACGCCCGCGGCGTAGAGGAACGACGCGGGGAGCCGCCGCCTCGGCGTCAGAAGCAGCACGCCGAGGCCGACGCCGCCGGCGAACACGATGTTCTGGTAGCGCAGGCCGGTCGCCAGGCCGGCGGCGAGCCCGGCGGCGAAGGCGATCGCGAGCGTGGCTGCGCCACCACCATCGGAGTCGCCACCCGATGTTCCGCCAGCGCCGTGGCGCAGGCGCAGCCGCGCCGCGAAGTAGACCGCGCTGGTGGTCAGCGCCGCCGACAGCATGTGCGGCCACAACCCCTGGGCGTACTCGATCGAGTAGCCGCCGAGGGCGAACGCCGCTGCCGCCAGCCAGGGCGTCGCCGGTGCGGTCGCGTGCAGCCGGGCGTAGGCGAAGACCACCAGCGCCACGGCGAGAAACGACAGCGTCTGCATCGCGACCAGGCCGCGCCAGCCGAGGGTGGCGAAGGGCAGCGCCAGCGGCGCGTAGAGCGGCGGCGCAGTGGAAGTCACCGGCGTGCTCGAAACGGTACGCCAGGGACCGGTGGGATCGAAATAGAGCAACTCGGATGAGGGCGGCAACCCGTCGGTGCCCGGGACCGTCAGCCGCCCCTCGCGCAACCCGAGGACGTTGACCAGGTAGTTGTCTTCGTCGATGGTGAAGACCGCCGGGACGACCGTCGCCGTGGTCGCGAGGCCGAACGCCAGCGCCGCGATCAGGAGGGATCGGGGGAACACGTCGGGAAGCTAGCATAGGGAGGATGACGTCCCTCGCAGGACCCGCCGCCAGCGCCACCCCGGCGCGCGCGACCCGTTCGGCGCGGCTCCGGCTCGTCTCGTTCGCCCTTTCTCTCGCCATGACCGCGGCGCCGTTCCTCGCCGTCCGCTGGGCGCCGCTCACCGACCTGCCCCAGCAGGCGGCCCAGGTGCGCCTGTTCCTCGAGGCGGTGAGCGATCCGGCGAGCCCCTACGTCGTGCAGTGGACGGCGCCCAACATCCTGGCGCTGGCGGTGCTCGGGCTGGCGTGGGCGGTCTCCTCGCCGCTCGCCGCCGGCCGGGTGGCGATGCTGCTGCTCGCGCTCGCCTGGGTCGCAGCGGTCCACCTGCTCGCCTGGCGCCGCGGGCGGCCGCCGGCGGCCGCCGCGCTGGCCTCGGTGCTGGTCTTCAACCAGAGCCTCTATTGGGGTTTCTACAGCTTCGTCCTCGGCTTCCCGGTGTTCGTCGGGTGGTTCCTGTTGACGGTCGCGGGCGACGGGGAGGAGGCCGGCGAACCGGGTGCGCGCCGGCGGCCGTGGCGGCGCACGCCGTGGTTCTTCGCCGGTGCCGTGCTGCTCTACCTCGCCCATGCGCTCTGGCTCGCGGCCGGGCTCGGCTGGCTGGCGCTCGAGACCGCGCTGTCGTGGCGCCGGCGGAGCCCGGCGGAGCACCTCGTCCGCTGGCTGGCGGTGGCGCCGGTCGCCGCGCGCGCCGCCTGGTGGTTCGCGGCGATCGGCGAGAGCGAGTTCGCCACTCCCATGCAGTGGGGGACCATGCCCTGGGCGCGGTTGCATCCCGCCGCGCTCGCCGAGTCGGCGTTCGGCGGCCTGGCCGGGCGCCTCGAGCCGCTGCTGCTCGTCCTGCTGCTCGCCTATCTGGCGCTCGCGATCCTCGGCCGCCGCGGCCTCGGCGGCGGCGACGGCCGGCTCGCCGCCGCCGGCGGGGCGTTCCTGGCGCTGGCGCTGCTGCTGCCCGACAAGTACACGATGACGATCCTGTTCGACGACCGCTGGATGCCGGCGGGGCTGGCGCTGCTGCTGCTCGCGGCGCCGGCGCCGGCCGGGCGGTGGGGGCGCCGGGCGGCGGCAGCGCTCGCGGCGCTCGCGCTGCTCGCGCAGGGGGCGGTGACCACGCTGGTCTGGCGTCGGGTCGAGGCCGAGGAGATG
>CAZNIX010000073.1:0-410 GCA_964573125.1 uncultured Thermoanaerobaculia bacterium | reverse complement strand
GCCCGGCCAGCCGCTTCCTGCGCTCCGCGCCGTTCGGCCACGTCTTCGCCTACGCCCAGGTGGCGCGCGGCGGCGAGCTGAACTTCTCGTTCGCCCAGTTCGCTTCCTCGCCGGTGGTCTACGCCGGGACCCGGCGCATCGGCTGGACCCCCGACCTCGAGCTGCTCCCGCAGTACGTGCGGCGCTCGGACTTCCGCCACTTCGATTTCGCCCTGATCAGGGCCCCGGACGCGCTGCACGCCGACCTCGCCGCCCGGGACCTGCTCGAGCCGGTCACCGCCGGGGGCCAGTGGCGGCTCTACCGGGTGGTGCCGCCGGCGCCGCCGGCGGGCACGCCCGGCGCGCCCGACGATCCGCCGGCGCCGGCCGGGCCCGGTTCCGGATCGCCCACGGACGCGCCGGTCGCCCCG
>CAZNIX010000072.1:0-14102 GCA_964573125.1 uncultured Thermoanaerobaculia bacterium | reverse complement strand
AGGAGCGTGAGGCGGGGCGCGTCGGCGGCGGGGTCAATCCCGGGCCGGGCCGCCGGCGTGCCGGGGTGGCGGCCGCCGTTGCCGCCGTCCGCGGGCGAGAGCCCCGGCGCGCCGAGCGCAGAGGGCTCGAGCGCAGGGGACTCGAGCGCCACCTCGGCCCCGACCAGCGCCCGCATCCCCGCCTCCTTCGCCGCCTGGTGGAATCGCGGCGCGCCGTAGACCCCGTTGCGGTCGGCGATCGCCATCGCCGGCAGCCCGGCCGCCGCCGCCGCCGCCACGAGGTCCTCCGGCGGCGACGCCCCGTCGAGGAACGAGAACGCCGTCGCCGCCCGCAGCTCGGCATAGCGCGCTCCGCCGCCGCGCCCGGCCGGCTGCGCGTACTCGCGCTTCTTGAGCGCCTCCTTGCGCGCCCCCGGCGACGTCGCGAGCCGGCTCCACGGCCGGGCGAGCTGGCGCGGCGGGGGAGCGGGCAGCTCGTCCCGGTCGGGAGGGCGGCGCGACGAGGCTCTCGACACGAGGGTCAGGGTATGGCGTAAACCAAGCGTAAGTCAAGCATGCCCGGGTCGCCGGTCTGCGATCCGCTAGCATGAGGAAGTCATGAGCGACGAGGTGTCGTATCGATGGCAGCCCATCGAGGATTACGAGGTTCCGCCGGAGTCTCTGGCGAAGCCGGAGATCCAGACTCTCGCCGAGGTCTGGAACGAGCAGCGGCAGGCTCTCGCCGCCAGCGAGGCTCTCAAGCTCTTCAATGAGCGTCTCCGCAGGGAATGGTCCATCGAGACCGGCCTGATCGAGCGGGTCTACACCCTCGACCGCGGCGTCACGCAGATGCTCATCGAACGGGGTATCGACGCCAGCTATATCGGCTACAACGCAGGCACGCAGGACCCGACCCGGGTCGTCGCCATTCTGCGTGACCATGAGGAGGCGATCGAAGGGCTGTTCGCCTTCGTCAAGGGTGAAAGGGAGCTGACGACCAGCTATGTCAAGGAATTGCACGCACAGCTCACCCGCCACCAGGAAGCGACGCTGGCAGTAGACGTCACCGGCCGCTTGCTCGAGGCTCCTCTTCTCCACGGTGCCTACAAGCAGTGGCCGAACAATCCTCAGCGTACTAATGGTTCGATTCATGAGTATTGCCCGCCCGAACACGTGGCGAGCGAGATGGATCGGCTCATGGCGCTCCACCGGGAGCATTCGCGCGTCCCACCCGAAGTCGAGGCGTCCTGGCTTCACCACCGCTTTACACAGATCCACCCGTTCCAGGACGGTAACGGTCGCGTGGCGCGATGTCTCGCGACCCTCGTCTTCATTCGGGCCGGCTACTTCCCGCTGGTCATCCGCGATACGCCAGAGGAACGCACACGCTATCTCGACGCCCTGGAGAGAGCGGATCGGAGAGAGCTGGAGCCCTTGGTCTCCGCTTTCGCGGCTGCGCAGAGACGGGCCTTCGTGCAGGCCCTCGGGATCTCGGATCAGGTACTGCACACGGCGCGAGCGGAGCAGGAAGTGAGCGCCGTTCGAGCTCGCCTGGCACAGCGTGAAAAGGCCAAGCGGGCTGAGTGGGAGAAGGCGAAGGCGAGCGCAGGACGCCTCCAGGAGATGGCGGCGGGACGACTTCAGGAGATCGCCGACCGACTACTCGAAGAGACGAAACCCTTGATCCCGGGTGCTCGCTATTCTGTCGATCGTGAGCCGGCCGACGGCCCTCGCGGTCACTACTTTCGCTCGCAGATCATCGAGACGGCGAAGCAGCTCGGCTATTACGCGAATCTGACCGAGTACCGCGCCTGGACTCGCTTGGTGATGAAGACCGATTCGCAAGCCGAGATCCTCCTCTCGTTCCACGTGGCGGGCGGCGAATATCGAGGGCTGATCGCCGTGTCAGCTTGTTTCTTTCGCCGAGATGAAACCGAAGAAGGGGAGCGCCAGATCGCAGATGTCGCACCTCTTTCGCCCGACATATTCCAGATCAACTATCTCGAGCCGGAGACGACTGTCGAAGCACGCTTCCGTGACTGGCTCGAGGACGTGTTGGTGAGGGGGCTGAAGATCTGGCGGGCGGGCCTGTGAGATTCCGATCTGGTTGATCCGCTGGCTCCGGCCGAGTGAGTCGGCCGGCGGCCCAGCGGGGCGACCGAACCGCGCCGCCGGCTGCCGCAAGCGCCCGCTCGAGGTCCGCGAGCAGGTCGTCCGGGTCCTCCACGCCCACCGAGAGGCGCACCAGGTCCGGCGGCGGGCGGAGCCGGCCGGCCAGCTCCTCGGGGACCGAGGCGTGCGACATCCGGCACGGGAGCGTCGCCACCGAGCCGACGGCGCCGAACGAGACCGCGATCGTGAACAGCTCGAGCGACTCGACGAGCCGGCGCGACAGCTCGGGGTCGCCGGTGGTGAAGGAGACCAGCGGGCCCGGTCCCGACGCCTGGCGCTCGTGGATCGCCCGGCCGGGGTGGTCGGGGAGGCCGGGGAAGAAGACGCGCTCGACCAGCGGATGGGCGGCGAGGAACTCCGCGATCCGCCGGGCCGAGCGGCACTGCCAGGCGAGGCGCGGGGCGAGCGTCTTCAGGCCGCGGAGGAGGAGCCAGGCGTCGAAGGGGCCGAGCGCCGTCCCTTCGGCGTTCTGTCGAAACGCCAGGCGCTCGCGGAGCTCCGCGTCGTCGGTGACCACCGCGCCCGCGGTCAGGTCGGCGTGGCCGCCGAGCCCCTTGGTCGCGGAATGAACGACCAGGTGCGCGCCGTGCTCCAACGGACGCTGCAGGAGCGGGGTGGCGAGCGAGTTGTCGACCGCGAGCAGCGCCCCATGGCGCCGGGCGATCCCGCCGAGGCGCCCGAGATCGGCGATCTCGAGCAGCGGATTGGTCGGCGTCTCGACCAGTAGCAGTCGCGTGCGGCGCGCGAGCGCGGCCGCGACCGCCCGGGGATCGGCGGAGTCGACGAAACGCACCGTGAGCCCGCGCCCCGGCGCCACCCGCGCGAGCAGCCGCGTGGTACCGCCGTAGAGGTCGTCGCCGGCGAGCACCTCCTCGCCCGGCTCGAGCAGCCCGAGCAGCGCGGTGACCGCGGCCATGCCGCTACCGTAGGCGAGCGCGTGACGGGCGCCCTCCAGCTCGGCGAGCTTCGCTTCGAGTAGCGACCGGGTGGGGTTGGCGGTGCGGCTGTAGTCGTACTCGCCGACCTCGGTCGCGCTCTCCTGGCGGAAGGTGGCGGTCTGGTAGAGCGGCGGAACGACCGCGCCGTAAGGGTCGTGCGGATCGGCGACGCGGACGCAGCGGGTGGGGAGCTTCATGCCGCGCCCTCCCACGCCGGCCGCTCGGCCGCGGCCGGCGGCGCGAGCCGGTCGGGCCCGGGCCCGATCCAGCTCCCCTCGCCGCCCCCCGGCGCCGTCACGAAGACCACGAGGCCGCGCTCGGCGGCGAAGCGCACCGCCCGGTGCTGCATGGCCGCTGCCGCCACAGCGGTCGCCGTCCGGTAGCTCGCGTAGGCGAAACGACGGGCCGTCGGGTGGCGGTTGGGGTCGGCGGTGTAGAGCCCGTCGGTGTCCTTGAAGAGGACGCAGTCGCCGCCGAGCGCGCAGGCGAGGAAGACCGCGGTCAGGTCCGAGCCGCCGCGGCCGAGCAGGGTGGTCGCGCCCGCCGCGTCGCGGCCGGCGAACCCCGGCAGCACGACCACGCCGCGCGCGAGCGCCGCGTGGATGCGCTCCGCGTCGACCGCCCGCGGCTCCGCCGACAGGGGATCGCCAGCGGTGCGCAGGCCGGCCTGGGCGGGATCGAGGAGGATTGCGCGGACGCCGGCGTGATGGAGGGCGAGCGCGAGGAGCGCGGAGGCCACGGTCTCGCCCGAGGCGAGCAGCGCCGCGGTCGCCTCGTTTCGAGGCGGCAGCCCGACCTGCTCGGCGCGCGCGAGCAGCTCGTCGGTCGTCCGGCCGAACGCGGAGACCACGGCGACCACCCGGTGCCCGGCTCTCCGCTCGCGCTCGACGGCGGCGACGGCGACCGGGAGGTCGCGCTCCGACCGGAGAACCGAGCTGCCGAACTTCAGCACGCGGATCATCGGCTCAGCCCTCCAGCGCCCGGCCGAGGTCGGCCAGGAGATCGTCGGGGTTCTCGAGGCCCACCGAGAGGCGGATCAGGCCGTCGGTGATGCCGGTGCGCTCGCGCTGCTCGCGCGGCACCGCGGCGTGCGTCATCGTCGCCGGATGGGTGATGAGGCTTTCGACCGCGCCGAGGTTCTCGGCCAGCGCCCACAGCCGCACGCGGTTCATCACCGAGACCGCCCCGTCGGCGCCGCCCTCGACCTCGAAGGCGAGCAGGCCGCCGTGCGCGCGGTGCTGGCATGTCGCCAGCTCGTGCTGCGGGAAGCTCGGCAGGCCGGGGTAGAGAATGCGGGTCACCCGCGGGTGGCGCTCCAGGGCCTGGGCGACGCGCAGCGCGCTCTCCGAATGCCGCGCCATCCGCAGCGGCAGGGTCTTCACTCCTTGCAGGGTCAGCCAGGCCGGGAACGGGCTCTGGATCGCCCCGATCGCGTTGCGCAGGAAGTCGAAACGCTCGTGGAGCGCCGGGTCGCCGGTCACCAGCGCGCCGCCGACGGTCGCGTTGTGCCCCTCGATGAACTTGGTCGTCGAGTGGAGGACGACGTCGGCGCCGAGCGCCAGCGGCCGCTGGAGCGCCGGAGTGAGCAGCGTGTTGTCGACCACGACGACCGCGCCGGCGTCCTTGCCGAGCCGCGCCGCCGCGGCGACGTCGGTCAGCTTCAGCGTCGGGTTGGCCGGGGTCTCGACGAACAGCAGCCGCGGCGGCCGCCCGGCGGCGAGCGCGGCGCGGAGCGCCTCGAGATCGGCGCCATCGACGAACTCCACCTCGACCCCGAACCCCGCCAGGACCTGCCGGAACAGGCGCACGGTGCCGCCGTACGCGACGTCCGAGACCAGCGCCCGCTCGCCTTCGCCGAGGAGCGCGAGGGCGAGCGCCGTGGTCGCGGCGAGCCCGGTGGCGAAACAGGTGCAGTGCTCGGCGCCCTCGAGCGCGGCGAGCCGCCGCTCGAGCGCCGCCACCGTCGGGTTGGCGGTGCGGCTGTAGGTGAACCCCTTGTGCCGGCCGACCGCCTCGTGGACGAAAGTCGTCGACTGGTGGATCGGGGGGAGGATGGCGCCGGTCGTGGGGTCGGGCCCGGTGCCGGCGTGGATCGCCGCGGTCGAGAGATCGGCGGCGGTCTCGGTGTCCTGAGCGAGCTCCTGAACGGGCATGGGCGCCTCCTTTTCGGCTGCGAAAAGGGGCGGACACCCGAGCGCCCGGACCTCCCGAAAGCAGAAACGCCCGCTCGACATCGAGGAGCGGGCGTCTCGCCGCGGACAGTTCGTTGCCGCTCTCGCGGCCACATCGCCGTGCTCTCGCACGGGCTGGCACCTTGGGTGTCCGTCCCAGGTTGCCGGACCCGGACTGTTCCGGGCCACTCCTGATGCGTGTCCAACTCTGGCGTACGAGGGGAGGGCGTGTCAAGCGCGGCGCGCCGCCGACGATCGGCGAGCACGGCGCCGGCGCCGACAGAACCGCCCGGAGGTTGCGAGGTACACAAGGTCGAAGGTTTTGGATAGGCAAAACCTGAATCGAGAGAGGGGGGGCACAATGGTCGATGTCGGACTGTTCGTACGGCTGGAGTCGAAGCCCGGGAGAGAGGAAGAGGTCGAGGACTTCCTGCGCGGCGGTCTGGCGGTGGTGCAGGAGGAGCCGGCGACGGTCGCCTGGTTCGCCCTCCGCCTCGGGCCGTCGACGTTCGGGATCTTCGACGTCTTCCCGGACGAGGACGGGAGGCAGGCCCACCTGTCGGGCCGGGTCGCCGCGGCGCTGATGGCGCGGGCGCCCGAGCTGCTCGCGCGCCCGCCGGCGATCGACAACGTCGACGTCCTGGCGGTCAAGTTCCCCGGCTAGCGCGGGCGGGCGCTCGCTGCGGGTACAATCCGGCCTTCCACTCCGAGCCGGAAGGAGGCCGTGGTGCTCTCGACCCGCGCGCGCGCCCTGGCGCCCGTCTCCATTGTCGTCGCCGTCGCCGTCCTCGCGGTTGCCGCCGCCCTGCCCGCCGCCGCGGAGGACGCGGCCGTGTCGTGCCTGGTCGCGGCGCTGCTCGGCGACACCCCGATGATCGAGGACCTGCGGGTTTTCGCCGACGAGATCGGCGGCCGGCCGACCGGCTCGCTCGCCAACCAGCGGTCGGTCGAGTGGGCGGCGGAGCGCTTCCGCGCCGCCGGGGTCGAGGCGCGGGTCGAGCCGTTCCCGATGCCGGAGCTGTGGCTCGAGCGCTCGGCGGCGGCGACGATCGTCGGCGAGCAGGTCTCCTTCGCGCCGCGGATCGCCGCCATGCCGTACTCGACCGCGACGCCGGCCGGCGGCCTGGTGGCGCCGCTTCTCGACGGCGGCCGCGGCGGCGAGGACGATTTCGCCCGCCTCGGCGAGGCCGCCCGCGGCGCGATCGTCCTCGTCGCGAGCGACGAGCTGCTCGACATCGACGGGCTGTTCCGGGAGTACACCGAGGGAGCGGCGATCGAGGCGCGCGCGTTCGCCGCCGGCGTCGCCGGCGTCGTCTACCAGGGCTCGCGGCCGGGCAACCAGCTCTACCGCCACAACGCCTCGAAGGGCAAGGACAACGACCGCCCGATGGCGGTGATGGAGCGCGACGGCGCCGCCCGCGCGCTGCGCCTGCTGCGCGCCGGCAAGCCGCTTTCGATCCGCCTCGCGATCGACGTCGCCGGCGGCGGTCCCTACACCGCGCACAACGTGATCGGCGAGATCCGCGGCTCGGCGACGCCCGAGGAGTTCGTGGTCATCGGCGCCCACCTCGACAGTTGGGGCCTGGGCGACGGCGCGCTCGACAACGGCTGCAACGTCGCGCTCGTGATCGACCTCGCGCGCCAGATCCGGCGCCTGGGCCTCGTGCCCCGGCGCACCATCCGCTTCGCGCTCTTCAACGGCGAGGAGCAGGGCCTCTACGGCTCGTGGGGCTACACCGTGACCCACGCCGCCGAGCTGGACCGCACGGTCATGGCCTCCTCCTACGACATCGGCAGCGGCCGGATCGGCGGCTTTTTCACCGGCGGCCGGCCCGAGACCCACGACGTGCTCGCCCGCGCGCTGGCTCCGGTCGCCGGCCTCGGCCCGTTCGAGCACCCCGACCTGCCGATCGTCGGCACCGACAACTACGACTTCATGATGCAGGGCGTCGCCAACCTGGTCGCCAACATGGCGTCGGCCAACTACGGCCCCAACTACCACTCGCGCTCCGACACCTTCGACAAGGTCGACCTCGAGCAGCTCCGCCTCAACGCCGCGATCGCCGCCGCCGTCACCTGGGGCTTCGCCAACGACGACGTCACCTGGCGCCGCCAGACCCGCGCCGAGATCCAGCAGCTCATCGACGCGACCGACCTCGGCGAGCAGATGAAGACGTTCTGGGGGCTGTACGCGGCCTGGGAGTCGGGGGAGCGGGGGCGGGCGCCGTAGGAAGCCGTCCCACCGGGCGCACCTTGAAAATTCAAACCTCCGCGTTAGAATTTCAAGGTCATGGCCCAACGCCACGTCCGCCGCGCGCGGCATCTCGCGACCGTCTCAGGTCTGCTGAAGCGCCATCCCGTGGTGGCGATCCTCGGCGCCCGGCAGGTGGGGAAGACCACGCTCGCCGCCGACCTCGCCGCGCGGCGCGAGGGCGGCGCGGTCCACTTCGACCTCGAAGACCCCGAGGACCTCCGGCAGCTCGCAGACCCGAAGCTGGCGCTCCAGGACCTGCGTGGCCTCATCGTCATCGACGAGGTGCAGCGCCGCCCCGACCTCTTCCCGGTCCTGCGCGTCCTGGCCGACCGCAAGCGCCATCCGGCGCGCTTCCTCATCCTCGGCAGCGCCTCGCCCGACTTCCTCCGGCAGTCGTCCGAGACCCTGGCCGGCCGCATCATCTACCACGAGCTGCCCGGCTTCGCCCTCGACGAGGTCGGCCCGCGGAGCCTCCACGCCCTGTGGCTCCGCGGCGGCTTCCCGCGCTCATACCTCGCCGCCGGGGACGCCGAGAGCTTGGAATGGCGCCGCGGCTTCATCCGCACCTTCCTCGACCGCGACCTGCCGCAGCTCGGCACCGGCCTGCCGGCCCCCACCCTCCACCGCTTCTGGACCATGGTCGCGCACTACCACGGCCAGACCTGGAACAGTGCGGAGCTGGCCCGTGCCCTCGACGTCTCGCAACCGACTGTGCGCCGCTACCTGGACCTCCTCACCGCCGCCCTGGTCGTCCGCCAGCTCCCGCCCTGGTTCGAGAACCTCGGCAAGCGCCAGGTGAAGTCGCCCAAGGCCTACATCACCGACAGCGGGCTCCTCCACGCCCTGCTCGACCTCGAGTCCCGCGAGGACCTCGAGCGCCACCCCAAGGTCGGCGCGTCGTGGGAGGGCTTCGCGCTCGGCGAGACCCTCGCGCGCCTCGGGGCCTTCCCGGAGGAGTGCTTCTTCTGGGCGACCCACTCGGGCGCCGAGCTGGACCTCCTCGTCGTCCGCGGCTCCCGCCGCCTGGGATTCGAGTTCAAGCGCACGACCGCGCCGCGGCTCACCCCTTCGATGCGCATGGCGCTCGACGACCTGAAACTCGACCGCCTCGACCTCATCCACGCCGGCGAGAAGACCTTCCCGATGGCCGAGCGCGTGCGCGCGATTCCCCTCCAGCGGATCTGGAAGGACCTCGAGCCGTTGCGCTTGTAGAGCGCTCCCCGACCTCCCGCTCCTCGCGCAGGATTTCCGCTACGCTCCGGCCGAGGTCGACGGGCCACCGGCGGGCGATGCGCGCGAAAACCTCCTCGGCCGGCGGCCGGGCGACCTCCCGCTCAAGGATGGCCTCGACGTAGCGAGTCAGGCTCATTCGCTTCGCCTTCGCCCGCCGGACCAACTCGCGATGCAGGCGGTTCGAGAGGTCGCGGACTTGGATCGTCTTGGACATTCCCACGACCGGGGCCGTTGAGCCGCAGAGCCCTCAGGCGACGACCATGTACTCGGCGAGAGCCGTCGATGCGGGGATCGGATCACCGTCCTCGATCATGCCCTCGATGTGTAGCTGCAAAGCCGCGTGCATGTTCGACTCGGTCTCCTCGGGCGTGTCGCCGGTGGCGATGCAGCCGGGCAGGTCCGGGCAGTACGCCGAGTAGTTGCCGTCCGCTTTCTCGATGACGACGAGGAACCGGTGCATGGTCCGCCTCATTTCTCGAGCCCGGCCTGTCTGAGGATGCTCTTGAGCGTCCCAGGAGCCAGGTCGTGGCTCGGCTTGCCGGCGACGGTGACGCGGCCGGCCTTGGTGAGGTGCTTGTACTGCCGGTGGCTGCCGCTCGTCTTCACGTGGTACCAGCCGTCCGCCTCGATCAGTCTCAGGATCTCGCGCACCTTCACCGGCGATGCTCCGAGTGGATTCTACCAGGCGTGACATCTCCGACGGGCTGCCGAGGTGGACCGGTGACCGACGAGCCGACGAGCCGACGAGCCAGATCCTGGACAGAGACACCGCGGGCGATTAGACTGCGAAAGCGGAGACGCCCACGCATGAGCAACTACCCGATCCTCTTCGGCCTGCGCGACATCATCCAGGGCAACGGCTTCCTCGCCGTCGTGGCAGTCCAGGGTCGCGCCCTGCTCCACGATGAGGGGAGCGAGGGCATGTGGGTCGAGGGCGTCAACCCCGGCGGATTCGTCGCGACGGGAAACAGCGTCGCCGAGGGGCTGGAGGACTTCCGCCGGTCCTACACCGCGATCCTGTTCGACATCGCCGAGGACGCGGGGTCCTTCGAGGCCTTCGACGTCCAGGTGAAGTCGTTTTTCGACGCCAGCACGGAGACTCTGGAGCGAGACTGGCGGCAGGCCGTCGCGGACCTACGCGCTGGCCGGCTGTCAGCCGACTGGCTGGGCCGCAGATCCGCCGACCTGCCACGTGCGATCACCGTCGCCAGGCTCGACGAGCCGTCCGCCGAGAACAACCAGGTGGAAGAGGGCGCCGCCCTCGCTGCGTAGCCGGGGCGTCTCTTTCCTGTCCCCCCCTACCTGATCGGGCGGCGCTTCCGCCCGCCGAAAACCACCTCCCGGGGTGTAGCCCTCGGGCGCCGGCGACGGCATCATCCGGGACTGTGAGCGCTCGCCCCGCTCACGGTCGCGGTCACAGGGGGCGCGGCCGGGGGCCGGGCGGGTCGGACACGGGAAGCGAGGTCCCGGATGCCCCACACCGCCGCCAGTCGCTCGGGCAGTGCGCGCGAGCGCATCGCCCGGGAGCACCGCCGGCTTTCCGAGTTGCTCGTCTGCATCGAGAAGATCACCGCCCCGGCCGAGCTCGCCCTCGAGCTGGAGGGCCTGCGCGCCCTGCTCGAGGCGCATTTCGCCGGCGAGGAGGACGCGGACGGCCTGCACGAGGCGGTCGGCCGCTCGACGCCCCACCTGCTGCCCGCGGTGCAGCACCTGTTCGACGAGCACCGCGTCTTCCTCGCCGATCTCGAAGCCCTGACCGGGCGCGCCTGCGAGTTGGCCGCCGGCCCGGTCGCCGAGCTGTGCGCCGGCGTCGCCGGCCTGGCGGCGCGCCTGCGCGCTCACGAGGCGCGCGAGAACGACCTCTTCGGCGAGTCGGTCTACGCCGACGTCGGCAGCCAGGACTGAGGGGGCGACGATGGCCAAGAACGACGCCCCGGCTGCGGCCGCCGCCGAGCCGGCCACCGCCGCCGATTCGCCCGCCACGAGGCCGGACCGGCCCCGCCAACGGGTCGACGAGCGGATCGTCGAGATCGTGAGCGACTCGGGCGAGGGCGCGCAGCGCGCCGGGCAGATCTTCGGCACGGTCAGCGCCAAGATGGGCAACGGCGTCTGGACGGTCGAGATCATCCCCGCCGAGATCAAGCCGCCGGCCCGCTCGCCCGCCGGCGCGAGCGGCATCCGGGTGCGCTTCGGCGCCCACAGGATCACCAACATGGGCGACGAGGCCGACCTGGTGGTCGCGTTCAACGAGCAGGTGCTCTACGGGCGCATCGAGCAGGGTGCCTACCGGCCGGGCACGGTGGTGCTGCTCGAGAGCCGCTGGGCCGACGACCCGCAGGAGGCGATCCGCGCCCAGTACGCCGAGGCGGTCGCGGACTTCGCCCGCCGCGGCCTGCGCGTGATCGAGCTGCCGCTCGAGCAGGCGTGCCAGGAGGTGATCCCGAACTCCCGGGTGGGCAAGAACATGTTCGTCCTCGGCCTGCTCTGCCAGGTCTACGGGCGCGAGCTGGAGCGGGCGCTCGACGAGGTGCGCGCGGTCTTCCGCAAGAAGGGCGAGCCGGTGATCGAGGCCAACCAGGCGCTGGTGCGCGCCGGCTGGGCGTACGCCGCCGAGCGGCTCGATTTCGCGTTCGAGGTACCGCCGCGGCCGGCCGGGCGGCGGCTCGTGGTGATGAACGGCAACCAGGCCGCCGGGCTCGGGATCATGGCCGCCGGGATCGAGGTGGTCGCGATGTACCCGATCACGCCCGCGACCTCGGTGTCGCACTTCCTCGCCGGCTCGTTCGGCGCGGTCGGCGGCGTCGTCCACCAGGCCGAGGACGAGATCGCCGCCGTCGGCTTCGCGCTCGGCGCGGGCTACGCCGGCCGCACCGCGTGCACGATCACCTCCGGCCCGGGGCTCGCGCTCAAGACCGAGTTCCTCGGCCTGGCTGTGATGGCCGAGCTGCCGCTGGTGGTGCTGGTGGTGCAGCGCGGCGGGCCGTCGACCGGGCTCCCGACCAAGGTCGAGCAGGCGGATCTGCTGGCGGTGATCCACGGCGAGCCCGGCGACTCGCCGAAAGTGGTGCTGGCGCCGGCGACCATCGAGGAGTGCTTCCACTTCATGGTCCTCGCGCGCCGGCTGGCCGAGGACTTCCGCACCCCGGTGATCGTGCTCACCGACGCGAACCTCGCGACCGGCGTCCAGCCGTTCCCGCGCCCCGAGCCGCGCGCCGAGTGGCTGGCGCCGCCGCCCGACACCTCGCCCTGGCCCTCGGGGCTCGCGCCCTACGACTGGGACGCCGAGACCGGGCTGTCGCGGCGCCCGGTGCCCGGCCAGCGCGGCGGCGAGTACGTGCTCACCGGCCTCGCCCACACCCGCGCCGGCAAGGTCGCCTACGACCCGGCCTCGAACCAGGTGGGGTGCACGATGCGCAGCCGCAAGCTGGCGGCGCTCGCCGCCACGCTGGTGCCGCCGGCGGTCCACGGCGACCCCGAGGGGGACCTCCTGGTGGTCGGCTGGGGCTCGACCCTGGGCGCGATCGAGGAGGCGGTCGACCGCCTGCGCGCCGCGGGGCGCCGGGTGTCGTCGCTCCATCTGCGTTTCCTCTCGCCGCTCGAGCCCGGGCTGGCGGAGATCTTCGCCCGCTTCCGCCGGGTGACGACGATCGAGATGAACTACAGCGACCGGCCCGGCGATCCGCTGATCGCCGCCGACAACCGGCGCACCGGGCAGCTCGCCCAGCTCCTGCGCGAGCGCACCCTGGTTGACGTCGACTGCTGGTCGGTGGTCGAGGGCCAGCCGATCCCGCCCGCGGCGATCGTCAGGGAGCTGGAGGCGCGGCTCGCGCCGGTGCCCGAGGCGGCGGCCCCCGAGGAGGTGACATGTACGGCCTGACCTGCGACCCGGGGATCGAAGTCGCCGAGCGCCACTTCACGCTCGACGACTACGAGGGGGGCGTGCCGCGCTGGTGCCCCTCGTGCGGCGACCACACGGTGCTCTCGGCGGTGCTGCGCATCTGCCGCGACGAGCAGATCCCGCCCGAGCGCGTGGTCGCGGTCTCGGGCATCGGCTGCTCGAGCCGCTTCCCGCACTACATGCACGCCTACGGCTTCCACGGCCTGCACGGCCGCGCGCTGCCGGTGGCCGAGGGGGTGCGCGCGCGGCGCCCCGACCTCCACGTCTGGGTCGCCACCGGCGACGGCGACTGCTGCTCGATCGGCGCCGGCCACTGGCTGCACGCGGTCCGCTACAACATGGACCTGACCGTGATGCTGCTCGACAACGGCATCTACGGCCTGACCAAGAAGCAGACCTCGCCGACCACGCCGATGGGCTTCGTCACCAACACCCACCCGCAGGGCGCCTGGCTGCCGCCGCTCGACCCGGTGGCCAACACGCTCGGCTTCACCAACGTGTCGTTCGTCGCGCGCACCATCGACTGGAACCCGGGCCACCTCTACCAGACGCTGCGCACCGCCTACCACCACCCGGGGCTCTCGTTCGTGCACATCCTCCAGCGCTGCCCGACCTACACCGACGAGCTGCTGCTCGAGGCGCGCAACCACCCCGACCGCATCCTGCTCCTGACCCACGCCGACGGCGTTCCGGCCGACCCGGCGGTGGCGAAGCTCTACACCAACCAGCGCGAGCACGATCCCGCCGACCTGGCGGCGGCGCGCGCGCTCGCCGAGCCGGGCGAGCGGATCCCGATCGGGCTCTTCTACCGCAACCCCCAGGCCCCGAACTACGAGCAGTTCACCACCGTCGGGCTCGGCACCAGCGCGGGGGACAAGCTGGCCGGGCTCGAGCGCGTGCTCGACCGCTTCGCGGTCTGAGCGCGCCGGGGAGATCGCAGATGGAGTCGCTTCAGCCGCTCGCCGCCGCCGCGGAACCAGCCGCCGGTCCTCGCCCGGCGCTGCCGCGGGAGATCCCCCTCTCCGCCGAGGAAGTGCGCGACCTGCGCCGCTTCCACCTCGGCGCGGCGGCGAGCGGCGCAGCGGTTGTCGGGATGCTCCCGGCGGCGCTCTGGCCGTACCGCGGCGCGGCGCCCGCGGCGCTCGAGGCCGAGCTGCGCCGGCTCGCCGAGGCGATCCCGGAGGCCGGCCGTTGGACCGGGATCGACGCCGCCACTCCGCTCCGTCTCGCTCGCCTGGCCGCTCTGGAGCGCTTGCTGCCGGCCTGGGAGGCGTATCGGGCCGAGGCCCAGAGCCTCGCCGAGCGGCTCGCGGCGCTGCTCGCGGGCGGCGCGGCGGCCGCCGGGGGGATGGGCGGCTTGGGCGAGCGCTTCATCGACCCCACGGCGCTGGCCGGCGTGCTCGGTCACCGCCGGGGCGGCGACCTCGAGCCCGAGCGCCGGCGCCGGCTGGAGCGGG
>CAZNIX010000071.1:0-14181 GCA_964573125.1 uncultured Thermoanaerobaculia bacterium | reverse complement strand
AGCGTTTTCGCACCGACGCGAGCACCGCGGACGCCGCGGTGCTCGACCTCGGCTGCGGCCGCGGCGAGGCGCTGGCCGTGCTCGCCGCCGAGGGGATTCCGGCGCGCGGGGTCGACGCCAGCGCCGGCATGGTCGCGCGCTGCCGCGAGCGCGGCCTCGCCGCCGCGGAGGGCGACCTGTTCGCGGCGCTCGGAGCGGCGGGGGAGGGGAGCCTGGGCGGCACTCTGGGTGGTGTCGTCTCGTTCCACGTCGTCGAGCACCTGCCGCCGGAGTCGCTCGACCTTCTCGTGCGCCTCGCCCACCGCGCGCTCGGACCGGGCGGGGTGCTGATCGTCGAGACCCCGAACCCGCTCGCGCTGGTGGTCGCGGCGCGCAACTTCTGGCTCGACCCGACTCACCGCCGGCCGGTCCACCCCGAGAGCCTGCGCCTGTCGTTCGAGCTCGCCGGCTTCGAGCCGGTCGAGCACCTCGAGCTGTCGCCCTTCCCGCCCGCCGAGCACCTGCCCGAGATCGACCTCGCCGCCGTCCCCGAGCCCCAGCGCGAGCTCGCCGACCGGATCAACCGCCTGCGCGACCGGCTCGACGACCTGCTGTTCGGCGCCCAGGACTACGCCCTGATCGGGCACAAGCCGGAGCCCGCCGTCCGCTAGGCATTGCCGTTAGAATCCGCCCACCGATCCGCGATCCCCAGGGAGGGAGGAGGCCCCGATGCTCCAGCGCGCGATTCCGACCCTGCTCATCGTCCTCGCCGCCGGCGCCGCCGCGGCGAGGAGCCCGCTGCCGCACCGCTACGTCGCGGCCGAGCTCGACTCCGGCGTCGTGCGCAACGCGGGCGCCGAGCGCGCCGCGGTGTTCGCCGAGACCGTGCAGGTCGCGGGCGCCGGCTGGCTGCGCCTCTACTTCGCCGACACCGTGCTCGGCGCGGCGCCCGCGGCCGGCGGCGCCGAGACCGTGCTGCGCCTGACCTCGCTCGCCGACGGCGCGGTGCAGCACCACACGGCGAAGACCCTCGCGCAGTGGCGCGGCTCGAGCGCGTTCTTCAACGGCGACGCGGTGCGCGTCGAGCTGTTCGCCGATCCCGGGGCGGAGCCCAGCCGGGTGCGCGTCCGCGAGGTGATGGCCGGCGAGGCGCCGGCGGCGCCCGAGACCATCTGCGGCCCGACCGACGACCGCACCCAGAGCTTCGACGACCGCTCGGCGCGGATCGTGCCGGTCGGCTGCTCGGTGTGGCTGATCGACGACGCCGAGGGGTGCTTCCTCTCCGCCGGCCACTGCGTCAACGCCGATTTCGACGTCGTCGAGTTCAACGTCCCGCTCTCGGACCCCAACAGCACGGTCAACCATCCGCCGCCCCAGGACCAGTACCCGGTCGATCCCGCCTCGGTGCAGTCGCTCAACGGCGGCATCGGCAACGACTACGTCTACTTCGGCGCCTTCCCCAACACCGAGACCGAGCGGACGCCGGTCGAGGTCCAGGGCGCGACCTACGTGCTCGGGACGCCGCCCGCGGTGCCCGGCGGCGAGACGCTGCGCGTCACCGGCTACGGCACCACCAACGGCGTGCTCTTGCCGCTGACCCTGAGCCAGGTGCAGAAGACCCACACCGGCCCGCTCTCCTCGGTCGGCGCCACCAGCCTCCAATACGCGGTCGACACCACCGGCGGCAACTCCGGCTCGGTGGTCCTCGACGAGGGGAGCGGCGAGGCGATCGGCATCCACACCCACGCCGGCTGCAACGTCGGCGGCGGCGCCAACAACGGCACCTCGCTGGTGCTGCCCGTGCTCCAGAACGCGCTCGCGGTGCCCCAGGGGGTGTGCGCCGCCGGCCCGCCGCCGCTGCGCGTGCTGCTCGTCTCGCCGATCGCCGACCCGGTGCCCCTCGCGGGGACCAGCTTCCAGGTCGACGTCGTCGACCGCGACGGGCTGCCGGCGGCGATCGCCGCGGCCACCCTGGTCTACGACGCCGGCGGCGGCGACCTCACCGTGCCGCTCTCCGCAGTCGGCGGCGCCACCTGGGAGGCGACGCTGCCGCCGCTCGCCTGCGGCGCCGAGGTCCGCTTCCGGGTCGACGTCGAGGCGGTGGGCGGCGCGATCGTGCGCCATCCGTTCTCGGCCACCAACTCGCAAGACCGGCGCTACCGGCGCTGGGTCGCGCCCGCGTTCGACGCCACGTTCCGCGACGATTTCGAGACCGACCAGGGGTGGACGGTGGTCGACGACCCCGGGCTGACCGGCGGGAGCTGGGAGCGCGGGATCCCCGCCGGCTACGGCCTGCGCGGCGACCCGCCGTGGGACGCCGACGGCTCCGAGCGCTGCTTCGTCACCGAGCTGGCCGGCGGCAACACCGACGTCGACGGCGGCGCCACCCGCCTGGTCTCGCCCACGCTCGACGCCGGCGGCGCCGATCCCCACGTCAGCTACTGGCGCTGGTGGGACGACGGCGGCGGCAGCGACGACAGCTTCCTGGTCGAGGTCTCCGACGACGACGGCGCGAGCTGGGTGACGCTCGAGACCGTCGGCCCGGGCGTCGTCGGCTCGTGGATGCGCCAGACCTTCCGCATCGCCGACTTCGTGACCCCGAACGCGCTGTTCCGGATCCGCTTCACCGCGGTCGACGTCGGCGCCGGCAACGTCATCGAGGCCGGGGTCGACGGCGTCGCCCTGCACAACAGCCCCAGCGGCCTGGACTGCACGATCTTCGCCGACGGCTTCGAATCGGGCGACGTCTCCGCCTGGAGCGGCTCGGTCGGTTTCTAGGGGGGGCGGCCTTGCGGCCGCCGCGCGCCTGTGGGCGCGTGTCCTGCTGCGGTCAGGTGTGTCACCCGGGCTCGCGGCTGGGGGCGCCGCCCGCGTCGGCGAGGTCCTCTTCACCCGCCTCGCCTGCGGGCGGGGCGGTGCCGAACGCGTCGGGCATGCGCTCGCCCTGCTTGGGCAGGTAATAGGCCTGCTGCTGGTACCAGGGGAGCGCCATGACCAGGCTCCACTGCGGCTCGTAGCGCTGGGCCGGCTCGGTGCCGTGGACGAAGGCCTCCTCGATGAAGCGCTCGGCGCCCGGGCCGGGGAGCAGGCCGGTGAAGTACTCGACGGTCTCGAACGTGACCCCGGAGGGGGCGCCGAAGCGCTCGCCGGCGGCGAGCCAGCCGTCCTCGAGGCCGTCCTCGACCATCGCCATCCACATCGGCAGCGCCGCCTCGGAGCCGGTCATGCCGCGGCCGATCGGTTTCTTGAGGTCGTAGCCGACCCAGGTGAGCAGGGTGTAGCGGGGGGTGAAGCCGACGAACCAGGCGTCGGAGTAGTCGTCGGTGGTGCCGGTCTTGCCCGCGAGGTCGAGGTCGAAGCCGGCGGCCTTGGCCGCGGTGCCGCGGTCGATCACCCCCTCCATCATGTGCGCCAGCGCGTAGGCGACCCGGGCGTCGATCGCCGGGCGGGTGACCGGCTGGTGGCGCTCGAGCACGCGCCCGGCGCCATCCTCGACGCGTTCGATCAGGTAGGGCTCGACGTAGGTGCCCTGGTTGGCGATCGCGGCGAACGCGGCGGCCATCTCGAGCGGCGTGAGGTCGGCGGCGCCGAGCGCGAGGCTGGGGTAGGGCGGCAGCTCGGCGGTGACTCCGCAGCGGCGGGTGAAGTCGATCACGCGGTCGACGCCGATCATGTCGAGCAGCTTGACCGCGGTGACGTTGGCCGACTGCTCGAGCGCGCGGCGCAGGGTGAGGATGCCGAAGAAGCCGCGGTAGTAGTTGCGCGGCCGGTAGCTGAGCTGGGCGTCGGCGCCGAGGAACGAGGTCGGGGCGTCGAGCAGGGTGTCGGCCGGGGTGAAGCCGGCCTCGAGCGCGGCGCCGTAGACGAACGGCTTGAACGCCGAGCCGACCTGGCGCTGGGCCTGGGTGGCGCGGTTGAACTTGCTGCGCTCGAAATCCCAGCCGCCGGCCATCGCGCGCACCGCGCCGGTCGCGGACTCGATGACGAGCACCGCGCCCTCCAGCTCGGGCTCCTGCTCGAGCATCAGGCGCGCCTCGGCGGCTTCGGCGGGAGCGGTGCCCGGCTCGGCGCTCGCCGGCTCGCCCGCGGCCTCCGGCGCCGCGAGCCGGAACCACGCGACGTCGCCCGGTTCGAGCAGCGTCGACGGGGAATCGCGGCGGGTCCAGGCGATCCCCTCGCGGGTCAGCGGGTAGGTGCGGTCCTCGATCTTGACCGTGGCCTCGCCGCCGGCGACCGCGATCACCAGCCCCTGGACCCAGCGCTCGAGCTCCGGCTCGGCGCCGGTCCACGACGGCAGCGCGGTCGCCGCCAGCTCGGAGGCCGGGGCCTCGAGGTGGGCGACCGGGCCGCGCCACCCCTTGCGCCGGTCGAGCCGCACCAGCTCGGCGCGCAGCGCCGCCTCGGCCGAGCGCTGGATCGCCGGGTCGAGCGTGGTCCAGGCCTGCAGCCCGCCCGCGCGGACGGCGTCCTCGCCGTAGGCCGCGGCCAGGTGCTTGCGCACGTCCTCGGCGAAGTAGGGCGCGAGCCGGTTGCGCGGCGCGTGCGCCACCACGAGCAGCGGGGTCGCGACCGCCTCCCGGTGCTCGGCGCGGGTGATGAAGCCCTCCTCGAGCATCTGGTCGAGCACCCGGTCGCGTCGCGCCCGCACCAGGTCGGGACGGTCGTACGGGCTGAAGCGGCTCGGGCTCTTGCAGATCCCGGCGAGCGTCGCGGCCTCGGGCAGGGTCAGCTCGCCGACCTCCTTGTTGAAGTAGTAGCGGGCGGCGGCCTTCATCCCGTAGTTGCCGTGGCCGAGGTTGACCAGGTTCATGTAGAGGGTGAGGATCTGGTCCTTGGTGTAGCGCTTCTCGATCTCGACCGCGAGGAAGGCCTCCTCGACCTTGCGCCCCCAGGTCTGCTCGCGGGTCAGGAACAGCCCGCGGGCGAGCTGCATGGTCACCGTGCTCGCGCCCTCGACGATCTCGCCGGCGCGCAGGTTGGCGAGCTGGGCGCGGACCACCGCCAGCGCGTCGACCCCGCCGTGCCGGTGAAAGCGCGGGTCCTCGATCGCGATCACCGCGTTGCTCAGGAGCGGCGGGATCTCGTCCTCGGTCATCAGCACCCGGCGCTCGAGCGCGAAGGTGGCGAACACCTCGCCGCCCTGGTCGCGCACCTGGGTGATCAGGCCGGGCGTGAAGTCGGCCACCGCCTCGACCTGCGGCAGGTGGATGGCGGCGGCGAAACCGACCCCGGCGGCGACCCCGACCAGCGCCGCCAGCGCCAGCGGCAGGCCCCACTTGAGCGCGCGGCGGCCGCCGATCCGGCGCAGGCGGTCGAGCAGGCGGCGCCAGCGGGGGCGGGCGGCGGGGCGGGGGGCGGGGGCGGGGACGTGCGTGAGCGGGCGGTCGTTCACGGCCAGGGATTATAGGCGGCGGCCGTGGCGGGATCGTGGCGGCGCGGCGGTGAAGTCGTGGAGGCTGAGGACCGGTCCGGGGCGCGGGCGAGGGCCGGCCGGGCACCGTGGCCTCCGCCGGGGAGACGGAGAGGAAGCCACGGTGCCCGGTAGCCGCGGGGAACCTGCCCGGCGAAGGCCACCGGGCGGGCTTCGACTTCGGCTTTCAGGGCCTCGCGGCCCCCCGCGGAGGGCGCTCCAGACGAACCGCCCGGCGCGGGTGCGAGTTCCGGGAGGCATTTTAGCAACGGGGGCGGCGGCCGTCAACGGCGAAAACCGGCCGGAAGTGGCATCAGGCGAGCGAGTCGGCGCCCCCGGTCGGGTGCTCCCCGGTCGAGGTCCACAGCAGGGGAACACCGGCCCGCCGCGGCGCGGTTATGCTCGCTCGATGGACCGCTTCCGCCTGGTCTCGCCGTTCACGCCGCAGGGCGATCAGCCCGAGGCGATCCGCCAGCTCGTCGCGGGGGTCGAGGCCGGCCTCCGGGAGCAGGTGCTGCTCGGGGTCACCGGCTCGGGCAAGACCTACACCATCGCCCAGGCGGTCGAGAAGCTCAACCGGCCGACCCTGGTGCTGTCCCACAACAAGACGCTGGCGGCCCAGCTCTTCCAGGAGTTCCGGAGCTTCTTCCCCGACGCCGCGGTCGAGTACTTCGTCTCCTACTACGACTACTACCAGCCCGAGGCCTACGTCCCCCAGACCGACACCTACATCGAGAAGGAGACGACGATCAACGAGGAGATCGACCGCCTCCGCCTGCGCGCGACCAAGGCGCTGTTCGAGCGCCGCGACGTGCTGATCGTGGCATCGGTGTCGTGCATCTACGGCCTCGGCTCGCCGGACGCCTTCTTCGGCATGCTCCACTTCTTCGAGGTCGGCGACGCCCAGGGCATGGAGCACGCGCTGGCCAAGCTGGTCGGGATGCAGTACCAGCGCACCAACATGGACCTCTACCACGGCGCCTTCCGGGTGCGCGGCGACGTGCTCGAGATCCACCCCGCCTACGAAGACCTCGGCATCCGGGTCGAGTACTTCGGCGACGAGATCGAGCGCATCAGCCGCTTCGACCCGCTGACCGGCAACCCGCTGGCCGAGGTCGAGCGCGTCGGCGTCTTCCCCAAGACCCACTACGTCACCCCGCAGGATCGGCTGGAGCGCGCGGTCGAGACCATCCAGCTCGAGCTCGCCGAGCGGCTCGCCGAGCTGTCCGACCAGGGCAAGCTCCTCGAGTTCCAGCGCCTCGAGCAGCGCACCCGCTTCGACCTCGAGATGCTGCGCGAGATCGGCTACTGCCACGGCATCGAGAACTACTCGCGGCACCTGACCGGGCGCGCGCCGGGCGAGCCGCCGCCGACGCTGATCGACTACCTGCCGGACGACTTCCTGCTCGTGGTCGACGAGAGCCACCAGACGATCCCCCAGGTGCGCGGCATGTACCACGGCGACCGCTCGCGCAAGCAGACCCTGGTCGAGTACGGCTTCCGCCTGCCGAGCGCGCTCGACAACCGGCCGCTGACCTTCGAGGAGTTCGACGCCCGGGTCGGCCAGCGCATCTACGTCTCGGCGACGCCGGCGGAGTGGGAGCTCGAGCGCGCCCGCGGCGTGGTCGCCGAGCAGCTCATCCGCCCGACCGGGCTGCTCGACCCCGAGATCGAAGTCCGCCCGGCGCGCGGCCAGGTCGACGACCTGGTGGCGCGGGTGCGCGAGGTCGCCGCCCGCGGCGAGCGGGCGCTGGTCACGACCCTGACCAAGCGCATGGCCGAGGAGCTGACCCAGTACCTCGCCGAGCTGGGCCTCCGGGTGCGCTACATGCACAGCGACATCGAGACCCTCGAGCGGGTCGAGATCGTCACGGCGCTCCGCCGCGGCGAGTTCGACGTCCTGGTCGGGATCAACCTCCTGCGCGAGGGGCTCGACCTGCCCGAGGTCTCGCTGGTCGCGATCCTCGACGCCGACAAGGAGGGCTTCCTGCGCTCGGAGACCTCCTTGATCCAGACCTCCGGCCGCGCCGCCCGCAACCTCGCCGGCCGGGTGATCTTCTACGCCGACCAGACGACCGCCTCGATGCGCCGCGCGCTCGAGGAGACCCACCGCCGCCGCGAGCGCCAGGCCGAGTACAACCGCGCGCACGGCATCGAGCCCCGGACCATCCTCAAGGACATCCACAGCCCGCTGGTCGCGCTTTCCAACCTGGACTACTACGCCCCCGTCCCCGGCCGCCTGTCCGAGCTGCGCGAGATCTCCGACGCCCCCCTCGCCGACCAGATCGCCAAGCTCGAGAAAGCGATGCGCGACCACGCCAAGCGCCTCGAGTTCGAGGAGGCCGCGCTCCTGCGGGATCAGATCAAGGAGCTCAAGGAGCTGCAGATCTACGCGGGGTAGGCGACTCGGGCGGTGACGACATGAAGTTCAGCGAACTGGTGAGGCTGCTGGAGGCGAACGGCTTCCGGCTGGTCAAGGAGAAGGGCTCGATCCGCTACTACGGTAGACGAGGTCACGATCGACTGATCCGCCTCGACTACCACGGAGCGAAGGAGGCGCCTACGGGCACTTGCCATGCTATTTTGAAAGCCGCTGGGGTGAAGAAACCATGATCGACCTCGACTACTCGCTCGTGATCGAAGCCACCGAGGAACCCGACTACTTCGGGTTCTACTCTCCCGAGCTGGAGGGGTTCACGGGCATCGGGCACTCGGTGGAGGACTGCCTCTACCGCGCCCGGTGGGGAATGCGCGAGCACGTGGGTGTTCTGCGCGAGCAGGGGCTGCCCGTGCCGCCCAAGAACCCCGATCCGAAGGTCGTCATTCAGAACGAGAGCGGCGCCGAACCGGCGGTTGCCTGAGCACGTCCCGCGACTGCGTCCAGCCCGCGCCGGCACGGGTCTGCCGGTCGCGTCCCGGGAACACCGCGATCCCGAGGCGGCGTTTGCGCGGGGGAAGCGCAGCCTCACGGTTCGCTCGCCGGTGCCGCCTCCCATGCTCGCCGAACCCCTGATCGCCCGCATCCGCGACCTCCCCGACCGCCCCGGGATCTATGTCTTCAAGGGGCCGCGGGGGAAGGCGCTCTACGTCGGCAAGGCGAAATCGCTGCGCAAGCGGGCGGCGAACTACCTCCAGGCGCCGGGGGATCCGCGGCTCCAGGCGATGCTCGCCGAGGCGGTCGAGCTGGAGTCGGTGGTCACCGATTCCGAGGCCGAGGCGCTGCTGCTCGAGAACAACTGGATCAAGGCGCGCAAGCCGCGCTACAACATCCTGCTGCGCGACGACAAGACCTACCCCTACTTGAAGCTCACCGCCGAGCCGTGGCCGCGGATCGCGTTCACCCGCCGGATCGCCGGCGACGGCGGCGACTACTTCGGGCCGTTCCTCCCCGGCGGCCTCGCGCGCAAGGCGATCAAGCTGGTGCAGAAGCTGTTCGGGGTGCGGGTGTGCCGGATCGAGATCGACGGCTCGCTGCCGCGGCCGTGCCTCTACTACGGCATGAAGCGCTGCCTCGGGCCGTGCGTCGCCGGGCTGACCACCCGCGCCGCCTACGACGAGGCGGTGGCGCAGGCGCGGCTCTTCCTCGCCGGGCGCAACGACGAGCTGCTGCGCCGGCTCAAGCGCGAGATGTGGCAGGCCTCCGAGGCGCTCGATTTCGAGCGCGCGGCGCGCGTGCGCGACACCCTGGCCGAGGTCGAGGCGATCAGCCAGCGCCGGAAGCTCTCTTCGGTCGGCGGCGAGGACGTCGACGTCTACGGCGTCCACGTCGCCGGCGGCAACGCCGCGGTCGCCGCGCTGGTGATGCGCAACGGCCAGGTGCTCGACCGCCGCGAGCTGTTCTGGGAGGGGGTGGGCGCGGTCGAGCCGGCGCGCCTGCTCGACGAGCTGCTGCCCCAGGTCTACGACCGCACGACGTTCATCCCCAAGGAGGTCCACCTGCCGCTGCCGGTCGCGGGCGAGGAGGCGCTCGGCGAATGGCTGTCCGAGCGCAAGGGGGAGCGGGTCTACCTGCGCATGCCGGCACGCGGCCCCAAGGCCGAGCGGGTGCGGCTCGCGCTGCACAACGCCCAGCTCGCCCATCGCCGCCGCTTCCGCGCCGCCGGCGGCCCGCCGCCGGGCGCCGAGGCGCTCGCCGGCCACCTCGACCTCGGCGAGCCGCCGCGGCGGATCGAGGGCTTCGACATCTCCCACTTCCAGGGCGGCGAGGCGGTGGCCTCGCTCGTGGTGTGGGAGGAGGGGCGGATGCGCAAGGGCGACTACCGGACGTTCAACGTCCGCGCCGCCGCCGCGGGCGACGATTTCGCCGCGCTCGCCGAGGCGGTCGAGCGCCGCTACCGGCGGCGGCTGGAGGAGATCGGCGACATGCCCGACCTGATCCTGATCGACGGCGGCCGCGGCCAGCTCAACGCCGCGCTCGGCGCCCTCGCCGCGCTCGGGGTCGAGGAGACGCCGGTGGTCGCGCTCGCCAAGCGCGAGGAGGAGCTGTACCTCCCGGCGCGCCCCGAGCCGCTGGCGCTGCCGGGCTCCGACCCCGGGCTCCAGCTCCTGCAGCAGGTGCGCGACGAGGCGCACCGCTTCGCGGTCTCCCGCCACCGCCGCCGGCGCAGCGCGCGCACGCTGCGCAGCCGGCTCGAGGAGCTGCCCGGGATCGGCCCGCGCCGGCGCAAGCAGCTCCTCACCAGCTTCGGCAGCCTGGAGGCGATCCGCGCCGCCTCGGCCGAGGAGCTGGCGGCGGCGGTGGGGCCGGTGCTCGGGCGTCGGGTGTACGAGCAGTTGCGCGACGCTGCTAGACTGCCCGGCTGATGAAGCTCCCCGGCGAGCCGGAGCCGGCACCGGTCGAGGTCACCGAGGCGGTCCACGCCGTCTACCTCGAGCGCAAGAGCGGGATGATCGAGGTCGAGGGGGAAGAGGACGGGGCCAAGAAGCGCCTGTTCTTCGCCCGCGGCGAGCTGCACCTGCCGCAAGCCAACCCGATCGCGCGCAAGCTCAAGGCCCACCTGCCGCAAGGGGCGGCGGCCGCGACGCCCGGCTGGCCGGCGGGCGCCGGCCACGAGGTCAAGGCGCTGATGGGCCGCATCGCCCGCCTGGTGCACGGCTGGCGCGACTCGCCGTTCACGTTCTTCGAGGGGCAGCAGGTGCTCCCGGCCGACCTCGTCGGCCCGCTGCCGACCGCGTTCCTGCTCATGGAATGGGCGGCGCTCGACCGCGGCGAGGCCGAGCTGATGGAGGAGCTGGGCGGCAGCGCGGCGCGCCTGGTCGGGGTCGGCGGCGGGGTGCCGCCGGCGATCGCGGCGCTGCTCGACCCCCAGGAGACGGTGCTGCTCTCCCGCCTCGGCGAGCCGGTCACGCTCTCCGACCTGGTGCGCCAGGCGGGCGACGACGCGGCCGCCACCCTGCGCCGGCTGGCCCGGCTGCGGGCGGTCGGGCTGCTCCAGCGCGACCGCGGCCCGTCCGCGTTCGAGCGCGCCGCGCCGGTGCCGCCGGAGGTCCTCCGCCGCCTCTCCTACCGGGTCGAGTCCAGCCTCGCGGCGCAGCCGCTGCTGATCGGCGCCGAGGCCCACCGCGCCAAGCTGCGCGACCTGCTCGCCACCGCCGGCGGCCTGACCCACTACGAGCTGCTCGCGGTCGAGGACAGCGCCACCCCCGAGCAGGTGCACGAGGCCTACGACCGGCTGGCCCGGCTGGTCCACCCCTCGCACGCGGAGGCGCTCGAGCTCGCCGGCCGCGAGCCGGCGCTCTGGCTGCTGTTCGAGCGCGCCACCGACGCCTACCTGACCCTCTCCGACCCCAACCTGCGCCGGCGGTACGACATCAAGGTCGGCATGCGCGACCCCGGCCCCTCGCCCGAGGCGCGCCGCCGCGAGGCCGAGCGGCTGGCCGAGAGCTACCACCGCCGCGCCCAGCTCCTGCTCGAGGCCGAGGACTACCACTTCGCGGTCGAGCTGCTCAAGCAAGCGGTGCTCGCCGACCCGAAGGCCGAGTACTACGTCCGGCTCGGCGACGCCCAGGCCAAGAACCCGAACTGGCTGCGCCAGGCCGCCGACAGCTACCGCAAGGCGCTCGACCTCGGCTATCCCGACCCCAAGATCTGGAGCGCCCTCGGCCGGGTCTACGAGGCGATGGGGGAGAGCGAGCAGGCGCGCCGGCACTTCCGGACCGCGCTCGAACGCCGCCCCGGCGACGCCGCCGCCGAGGCCGCGCGGGCGCGGCTCGAGGCGACCGCGGAGCCGGCTCCGCGGCGGCGCGGGCTGTTCGGGTGGCTCGGCGGCAAACGCCGGTAGGGCTGGCACGACCGCGCGGCGCCTTTCGGTCTTCGGCCCGCGCGCCTGTGGGCGCGTGTCCCGCTGCCACTGGACAGGCCGGAACAAGCGGGGAGTGGATGTCGTTAGAATGGGCGTCGGCCGGAGAGGCCCAGGCGGTCGCCCCCCGGCCCGGGTCGCCGGGCGCGGCGGGAGGAAAGTCCGAACTCCGACGGGCAGCATGCTCGCCAACGGCGAGGCGCGGCGACGCGACGGAAAGTGCAACAGAGAGCAGACCGCCCCGCGCGAGCGGGGTAAGGGTGAAAGGGTGCGGTAAGAGCGCACCGCTCGGCCGGCGACGGTCCGAGGCACGGCAAACCCCATGCGGAGCAAGACCAAATAGGGGAGCGGACCCGCGGGTCGCCCGTCCCGCCCCCGCCTCCGGGCGGGGACGCTCCCGGGTAGGTCGCTCGAGGCCGGCGGCGACGCCGGTCCCAGAGGAATGACCGCTGGCCCGGCCGCCCGCGCGGCGGCCGGGCGAGACAGAATTCGGCTTACGGGCCTCTCCGGCCCCTCGATCCCCGAGCTGCGATGCCCGCCCTCCGCGCCGTCCTCCCCCCGCCCGTGCGGCCGGGCGACCGCGTCGGCGTCGCCGCGCTCTCGGGGCCGGTCGACCCCGAGCGGCTCGCGCGCGGCCTGGCGGCGCTCGCCGGCCTCGGCTTCGAGCCGGTACCTGCGGCCAACCTCGCGGCGAAGAGCGGTCTGTTCGCCGGCGACGACCGCCGCCGGCTCGACGCCTTCCACGAGCTCGCCGCCGACCCCGCGCTCAAGGCGATCGTCTTCGCCCGCGGCGGCCACGGCGTCCTCCGCCTGCTGCCCGCGATCGACTGGGAATTGCTCGCCGCCCACCCGCGCGCCTACGTCGGCTACTCCGACCTCACCCCGTTCCTGCTCGCGGTCACCGCGCGGCTCGGGCTGGTCGCGTTCCACGGCCCGATGGTCGCGGCCGACCTCGCGCGCGGGCTCGCGGGCGAAGAGGCGGCGTCGCTTTTGGCGGCGCTCGCCGGCGAGTACCCGCGCGCCTACGCGGTCGAGGGCGCCCGCGGGGGTAACGGCGCCGTCGGTCCGGGCGCCGGTGAGGGCGTCTCAGGACCGCTGCTCGGCGGCTGCCTGAGCATGATCGCGGCGCTGCTCGGCACCCCGCACCTGCCCGACCTGACCGGCGCCGTGCTGTTCTGGGAGGACGTCGACGAGCCGCTCTACCGTCTCGACCGGATGTTGACCCACCTCAAGCTGTCGGGTAGTCTGACCGCGCTTTCCGCCATGGTGGTCGGACACGCCGAGCCGACGGATGCCCGCGGTGAGCCGCCCGCCGTCTGGCTGGCCGACGCCCTGGCAGGATTCTCGCCGCCGCTGGCCTGGGGGCTCGCCGCGGGCCACCGCGCCCCCAACCTCACCTTGCCCCTGGGCCTCGCGGCGCGTCTCGAGCCGGCGGCTCGCCGGCTGATCTGTGGCGAGGGATGAGATGACCGCGAAGTTCAAGACCACCAGCCGCCCGGGCGCCGACCGCTACCTGGTGTCGGTGCCGGCGGGAGCGTTCGTGTTCCAGGAGGGCGACCTCGGCACCGAGATGTACATCATCCAGGAGGGCAAGGTCGAGATCCTCCAGAAGGTCGCGGGCGAGAACCGCCAGCGGGCGGTGCTCGAGAAGGGGGACTTCTTCGGCGAGATGTCGCTGCTCGAGGATCTGCCGCGCAACGCCTCGGCGCGCGCGCTGTCCGAGGCCCGGCTGCTCAAGATCGACGGCACCACGTTCGACCAGATGCTGCGCGACAACCCCGAAATCGGGGTGCGCATGATGCGCAAGCTGTCGCGCCGGCTGCGCGAGGCCGACCGCCTGCTGCGCGAGGCCGGGGCTGAGGCCTCGGCGGCGGCGCCCGAGCCGTCGCCGCCGGGCGCGGAGCCGGCCGCCGCGCCGGCCGCCGCGCGGCTGCTCCACGCGCGCGCGGGCATGGAGTTCCCGCTCTCCTCGACCGCCGAGACCATGGTCGGCCGCCGCGATCCGGTCACCGGCATCTTCCCCGACATCGACCTCTCGCCGGTCGACACCCAGCGCTCGGTCAGCCGCCGCCACGGCAAGGTCTACCGCCGCGGCGGCAAGCTCTACCTGGCCGAGGAGATCGGCACCATGAACGGCACGTTCGTCAACGGCAACCGGCTGGTCAAGGGCGTGCCCGCCGAGGTCCAGGAGGGGGACGAGCTGCGCTTCGGCGTGGTCGGCCTCACCCTCTCGCTCGGCGGCGGCTGAGCTGCGGGCATGCGCTTCGAGCGCTCGATGATCGTCGTCGGCGCGGTCGCCACCGCGCTGCTCGCCGCCGCCGGCGCCCACGCCTACGCCGCCGCCGGCGAGGCGATCGCGCTCCATCTGCTGGTCGCGTTCAGCGCCGTGCTGGTCGCGGCGCTGCCCCACCTGTGGGTGCTCTTCTACCTCGCCGGCACGCGCCGCGCGCTGGCGCGCGCGACCGGCGCCCCGGCCGGCGGGCGGCGGGCCGC
>CAZNIX010000070.1:0-14302 GCA_964573125.1 uncultured Thermoanaerobaculia bacterium | reverse complement strand
AGGTCCGTCCCGTGGGCGCTCCTCCCAGGCAGCCCTGAGCAAGCGCAGCACGAGCAGCCCCATGGGTCGACACCGAGACCCGCGCGCAGCGAAGAGCAGGCGCGAGCAACGCCCCTGAAGTCCAGAGAGCGAGCGCCGGTGCCGGGGAGGAGCGCCCACGGGACGGACCGGCCCTCATCGGCCTCAGCGCCCGCGAGGCCGGCGCCGTGAGGTTCGCGCGCGAGGCCGGCGCCCTCGCCCTGCTCACCGTCCGGGCGTTCGCCGCGCTGGTGGCGCCACCCTGGGAGCTCGGCTCGTGGGCGCGCCAGGCCTACCTGATGGGGGTGCGCTCGCTCGGCGTGGCGGCGATCACCACCACCTTCACCGGCATGGTGCTCGCGCTCCAGACCGCGCTCTCGCTCCCCTCGCTCGGGGTCAAGTATTACATCGGCTCGGTGGTCGCCAAGTCGCTGGTGCGCGAGCTCGGGCCGGTGCTCGTCGCGCTCGTGGTCGGCGGCCGGATCGGCGCCGGGATGACCGCCGAGATCGGCACCATGAAGGTCACCGAGCAGATCGACGCCCTGCGGGCGATGGCCTCCGACCCGGTCAAGAAGCTCGTGGTGCCGAAGCTGGCGGCGGCGCTCCTCATGCTGCCGGCGCTGACCGTGATCGGCGACGCGCTCGGCATCCTCGGCGGGCTGATCGTCGCCATCTTCCAGCTCGACCTCGCGCCCGGGCTCTACCTCAACGACGTCTTCGGCACCCTGACCCTGGAGGACGTCGCCAGCGGCACCGGCAAGGCGTTTTTCTTCGCCTACTTCATCACCATCGTCGGGTGCTACAATGGCCTGACCGCCACGGGCGGCGCCGACGGGGTCGGCCGCGCCACCACCAACACCGTGGTCACCGCCGCCATCCTGGTCCTGATCTCGGACTTCTTTCTCACCAAGCTGTTCTTCCTGCTCACCTGACCGCACCCGGCCGCAGCATGCCCGAACCGCTCTACATCGTCCGCGGCCTGACCAAGTCGTACGGCGCCAAGGAGGTGCTGCGCGGCGTCGATTTCGACGTCGAGCGCGGCGAGTGCCTGGTCATCCTCGGCGGCTCGGGGAGCGGCAAGAGCGTCACCCTGCGCCAGCTCAACGGCCTCGAGCGGCCGGAGGGCGGGAGCGTAATGTTCGACGGCGTCGACCTCTGCACGCTGTCGGAGAAGGAGCTGTTCCCGCTCCGCCGGCGGATCGGCATGCTGTTCCAGGGCGGCGCGCTGTTCGACTCCATGGACGTCGCCGAGAACGTCGGCTACGCGCTCGCCGAGCACACCGGCCTCGACGTCGACGCGGTGCGGGCGCGGGTCGCCGAGCTGCTCGCGATGGTGCATCTGTCCGGCATCGAGGACAAGATGCCGGCCGACCTCTCCGGCGGCATGAAGAAGCGCGTCGCGCTCGCGCGCTCGCTCGCGCTCGAGCCCGAGGTGGTGCTGTTCGACGAGCCGACCACCGGCCTCGACCCGCGCACCGCGGCGACCATCGCGAGCCTGATGCGCAGCACCCAGGAGCGGCTGGGGGTGACCGCGGTGGTGGTCACCCACGACCTGGCGCTGGCGCGGCGGGTCGGCGACCGCATCGCCTTCCTCCACGACGGCCGCTTCCGCTTCTTCGGCACCTGGGCCGAGGCCGACGCCGACGACGACCCCGAGCTGGCCGGCTTCCTCGCCGGCCGCGAGCAGGAGGAAGCCGATGCCGCGTGAGCGCGGGGCCGAGCTGAAGGTCGGCCTGCTGGTCGTGGCGGCGCTCGCGGTCGCCGCCGCCGGCATCTTCATGATCGGCGAGGAGACCCAGCTCTTCGTGCGCAAGAACCGCTACTACAGCGAGTTCCTCAACGTCTCCGGGCTCCGCGCCGGCAACCCGGTGCAGCTCAACGGCGTCGACGTCGGCCAGGTCGAGGACGTGATCCTGCCCGAGGACATGGGCGAGAGCCTGATCCGGGTCTGGCTCTCGGTCGACCGCCGCTACGCCGACCGCGTGCGCGCGGACTCGCAGGCGAAGATCAAGACGCTCGGCCTGCTCGGCGACCGCTTCGTCGAGATCACCTCCGGCACGCCGGCGGCCGCGGTCATCCCCACCGGCGGCCAGATCCCGGCCGCGCCGGCGACCAACGTCGACCAGCTCATCGCCTCGGGCGAGGACACCATGGAGAACGTGGTCGCGATCTCCTCGTCGCTGCGCACGATCCTCGCGCGCATGGAGCGCGGCGAGGGGCTCGCGGGCCAGCTCACCACCGAGGAGGGCGAGGAGCTGACCGGGTCGATCCTCGAGACCATGCAGACCGTCGAGCGGGTGGCGAAGTCGATCGAGCGGAGCGAGGGGCCGCTCGGGCGGCTGATCCACGACAAGGAGCTGGGCGACCGCCTCGCCGGCGCGGTCGCGGGGCTCGAGGAGGTGGTCGCCGCGGCGCGCGACGGCGACGGGCTGGTGCCGCGGCTGCTCAAGGACGGCGCCACCGCCGAGCGCTTCGACGCCACCCTCGACGAGCTGAAGGGCGCCGCCACCGACCTGCGGAGCTTCGTCGCCGAGATCGAGGGCGGGGACGGGCTGGCCCAGAAGCTCCTCACCGACGAGGCCTACGCCGAGGAGGTCAGCGCCAACCTGCGCCAGCTCGTCGAGCGCCTCAACTCGGTGGCCGGCAAGCTCGACGCCGGCGACGGCACCGCGGCGCGGCTGATCGACGACTCCGAGGTCTACGAGGCGGTCGAGGACATCATCGTCGGCGTCAACGAGTCGCGCTTTCTGCGCTGGCTGATCCGCAACCGGCAGAAGAAAGGGATCGAGAAGCGCTACCGGGACGCGACCGAAGGGGAGGCCGGCGCCGGCGAACCGGGCGCGGGCGGGCCGGGCGCGGGCGAAGCGGGAGCCGAGCCCCCGGCCGAGGAGCCCGCGGGCGCGGACGAGCCGCCCGGCGCCTCCGGGCAAGCTCCCGGCGGCACGACTTCGGCCGAGGCCCCCGGCGAGACGCGGCCGGGCTCGTGACCATGGCCGGGCACGTCCTCGTCACCGGCGGCGCCGGCTTCATCGGCTCCCACCTCACCCGGCGCCTGCTCGGCCGCGGCGACCGCGTCACCGCGCTCGACAGCTTCCACGAGTTCTACGACCCGGCGCTCAAGCGCGCGAACGTCGAGCCGTTCCGCGCCGACGGCGGTTACGCTCTCGTCGAGGGGGACATCCGCGACGCCGGGCTGGTCGAGGGGCTCTTCGCCGGCGGCGGCTTCACCGCGGTCGTCCACCTCGCCGCCCGCGCCGGCGTGCGCCCGAGCCTCGCCGAGCCGATCCTCTACGAGGACGTCAACTGCATCGGCACCCTGCGCCTGCTCGAGGCGGCGCGCCGGCACGGCCCGGAGACCTTCATCTTCGGCTCCTCGTCGTCGGTCTACGGCATCAACGAGAAGGTGCCGTTCGCCGAGGACGACCCGGTCGACCGGCCGATCAGCCCCTACGCCACGACCAAGCGCACCGGCGAGCTGCTGTGCTTCAACTACCACCACCTCTACGGCTTGAAGACCGCGTGCCTGCGCTTCTTCACCGTCTACGGGCCGGCGCAGCGGCCGGAGATGGCGATCCACAAGTTCACCGACCTGCTCGCCCGCGGCCGCGCGGTGCCGATGTTCGGCGACGGCGGGAGCCGCCGCGACTACACCTACATCGACGACATCATCGACGGCGTGGTCGCCGCTCTCGACCTCGCCCCCGGGTTCGAGATCGTCAACCTCGGCGGCGCCGACACCACCGCGCTCGCCGACCTCGTGCAGTGGATCGCCGCGGAGCTGGGCGTCGAGCCGCGCGTCGACCATCTTCCGCCCCAGCCCGGCGACGTCCCGATCACCTACGCCGACGTGAGCAAGGCCGAGCGGCTGCTCGGCTACTTGCCCAAGGTCCCGATCCGCGAGGGCCTCCGCCGCTTCGTCGCCTGGTACCGCGCGGCGCGCTCATGAACATCTGCGTCGTCGGCAGCGGCTACGTCGGCCTGGTCACCGGGGCGTGCCTCGCCGATTTCGGCATGACCGTGGTCGGGGTCGACAACAACGCCCAGAAGATCGCGGACCTCAAGCGCGGCGTGATCCCGATCTACGAGCCCGACCTGGCCGCGCTGATCGCGCGCAACGAGGACGCCGGGCGGCTCTCCTTCTCGATCGAGCCGGGACCGGCGATCGAGGCCGCGACCGCGGTGTTCATCGCGGTCGGCACCCCGTCGCTGCCCGGCCTCGGCGCACCCGACCTGAGCGCCGTGCGCGAGGTCGCGGAGTCGATCGGCAGGCACCTCAACGGCTACAAGATCATCGTCACCAAGAGCACGGTGCCGATCGGCACCGGCGAGGTGATCGCCGACATCGTGCGCGCCGGCGCCGGGCCGGACGCCGAGTTCGCGGTGGTCAGCAACCCCGAGTTCCTGCGCGAGGGGTCGGCGGTCCGCGACTTCATGCGCCCCGACCGGGTGGTGATCGGGACCGACGACCCGCGCGCCATCGCGCTGATGAAGGACATCTACTCCCCGCTCCGGGTCGCCGACGTGCCGTTCGTGATCACCGACGTCAAGTCCGCCGAGCTGATCAAGTACGCGAGCAACGCGTTCCTCGCGACCAAGATCTCGTTCATCAACGAGGTCGCGGCGCTGTGCGAGGCGCTCGGCGCCGACGTCGAGACGGTGGCGCACGGCATGGGGCTCGACGACCGCATCGGCGCGAAATTCCTCCACCCCGGCCCCGGCTTCGGCGGCTCGTGCTTCCCCAAGGACACGCGGGCGGTGGTCGAGATCGCGCGCGGCGAGGACCAGCGCTTCCGCATCGTCGAGGCCGTGCTCGAGGTCAACCGCGCGACCCGCGAGCGGATGGTCGGGAAGGTCGAGCGCGCGCTCGGCGGGGTGGCGGGCAAGACCCTGGGCGTGCTCGGCCTCTCGTTCAAGCCCGACACCGACGACGTCCGCGAGTCGCCGGCGATCGCGGTCGCCCGTGGCCTCGCCGGGCGCGGCGCCGTCCTCCGCGTGCACGATCCGGAGGCGATGGCGCCGGCCAAGCGCGAGCTGCCGGAGGGGGGCGCGGTCGCGTACTGCGCCGATCCCTACGCCGCCGCCGAGGGGGTCGACGCGCTGGTCATCGCGACCGAGTGGAACCAGTTCCGCGCCCTCGACCTCGGTCGGCTGCGCCGCCTGATGAAGGCGCCGGTGGTCATCGACCTGCGCAACATCTACGAGCCGGCGAAGATGGCCGCCGCCGGCTTCCGCTACCTCTCGGTCGGGCGCGCCGAGGCGGCGCCGGAGGGCGCGCCGGGCGGCGCCGGAGGGCGGGCGTGACCGTGCCCGCCCCGGCCGGGCGCGCCGCGACCGCGCCGGAACCCGCGGCGGTCGCCGGCGGCAGCGGGGGGTGGGCGTGACCGCGGGCGTGACCGTCCCCACCTCGGTGATCACCGGCGGCGCCGGCTTCCTCGGCTCGCACCTGTGCGACCGCCTGCTGGCCGAGGGCCACCGGGTGCTCTGCGTCGACAATCTCATCACCGGCCGCGAGCGCAACGTCGAGCACCTCGCGGGCGACTCCCGCTTCCGCTTCCTCCGCCACGACGTCTCGAAGCCCCTGTTCCTCGACGAGCCGGTCGACCACGTCCTCCACTTCGCCTCGCCGGCGAGCCCGATCGACTACCTCGAGCTGCCGATCCAGACCTTGAAGGTCGGCTCGCTCGGCACCCACAACACGCTCGGTCTGGCCAAGGCGAAGGGCGCGCGGTATCTCCTCGCCTCGACCTCCGAGGTCTACGGCGACCCGCTCGTCCACCCGCAGCCGGAGAGCTACTGGGGCAACGTCAACCCGGTAGGCCCGCGCGGCGTCTACGACGAGGCCAAGCGCTTCGCCGAGGCGATGACCATGGCCTACCACCGGGTGCACGGGCTCGACATCCGGATCGTGCGCATCTTCAACACCTACGGCCCGCGCATGCGCCTGCGCGACGGCCGCGTGGTGCCGGCGTTCCTCCAGCAGGCGCTCCAGGGCGAGCCGCTGACCGTGTTCGGCGACGGCGGCCAGACCCGCTCGTTCTGCTACGTCGACGACCTGATCGAAGGGATCTGGCGGCTGCTCCGGAGCGACCTCACGACCCCCGTCAACCTCGGCAACCCCGAGGAGATGACCATCAGGGAGTTCGCCGACGCGATCCTCCGCGTCACCGGCAGCGCCAGCCCGATCGTCCACCAGCCGCTCCCGGTCGACGACCCGAAGGTGCGCCAGCCCGACATCACGCTCGCCCGCACTCGCCTCGGCTGGGAGCCGAAAGTGCCGCTCGAGGAAGGGCTGCGCCGGACGGTCGAGGACTTCCGGCAGCGGCTCGGGGAGCTGGTCGCGGCGGAGGCGTGAGCCAGTCGGAGAACCTCGCCATCGCGGATTCGCACACGTTGTGTTACAGTGCGTTCATGGCGCGACACGAGCGCGGACAGCTTTCGATGCGACCTCCCCGGGCGGTACTCGATCGCCTGCGTGATCGCGCGCGGGTGAGCGGCCAGCGCCACACGACGATCGCCGAGCGCTACCTCGAGGAAGGCCTGCTCATGGAGGAGCATCCGGGGATTCACTTCGTCGGTGGCCCGATGGGCCGCCGTCCCGCGGTGATCGGGGCGCGGCTCGACGTCTGGGAGATCGTCCAGGTCCTCCACGACAACGACGGCGACGTCGCCGCCGCCGCGGTTTACCTGGAGATCGAGCCCCGGTTGGTCGAGGTCGCGCTCCGGTTCTACGCCGATCAGCGGGAGGCGATCGACGCCTGGATCGCGCGCGTGGAGGAGATGAACGCGCGCGAGGAGGCGCGCTGGCGCGCCGCCCGCGAGGCGTTCTCCCGGTGAGGCTCCTCCTCGACGAGCACCTCTCGGTCGAGATCGCCCGCCAGCTTCGCTCCCGCGGCCACGACGTCGTCGCCGCCACCGAGCGCCTCGAGCTGACCGGGCTCGCCGACCGGGTACAGTTCGCCTGCGCGCCCGCCGAGCGGCGAGCGATCGTCACCCGCGACGCCGGCGACTTCCGGCCGCTGCTCGCAGAGGCGATCCGGCGCGGCGTCACGACCTACGGTCTGGTGTGCGTGTCGCGCCGCTTCCGCTCCACCCGCGCCGCCCTGGGCGACGTCGTGACCGCGCTGGAAAAGCTCCTGAACGCGCACACCGGCGACGACGACATCGCCCGCCGCTACGGCGGCGAGTACTGGCTCTGAGCGTCGCGCCGCCGCAAGGGCTGCGCGAACTCCGCCGCGTCCGGCCCCCGCTCGGTCCGTTCGAGCGCCGTGCGCCCCGCACTGCGCCCGAGTCTGCTCGAGTTGGCCAAATGAGCTATAGTGGCCCCCGAGGAGGACTACTCATGAGCGTGACGGTGCGGAACCGCCGCGGCGAGGTCGTCGAGGTGGACACCTACTCCGCGACCCAGGCGAAGAACCTCTTTGGCGAGATCCTCGACCGCGCGATCGCCAAGGGCATCGTCGCGATCACCCGGCGGAACCGGCCCCGCGCCGTCGTTCTCTCGATGGAGGAGTACGAGGCGATCGCACCTCGCCGCGACGACCCGCTCGAGACGCTGCGCGGCGAGTTCGACGCGCTCGTAGAGCGCATGCAGAGCGCCGACGCGGCTGCGGCGGGGAGGGCGTTGTTCGAGGCGTCGCCACGGCAGCTGGGAGAGGCCGCGCGGTCGGCGGCCCGTGGCGGCGGGTAGGCGGGCTTGCGCTGTATCTGGGTGCTCGCCGGGACCAACGGCGCCGGCAAAAGCAGCATCGCCGGTGCGCTCCTTCGCGCTTCGGGGGGCGACTACTTCAACCCCGACGAAGTTGCTCAGCGCCTTCGCTCGGAGCGCTCCGAGCTGAGCCAGGACCAGGCCAACGCGCTCGCGTGGGCGGCGGGAGTCCGCCTGCTCGACGCCGCGATCCGCGAGCGGCGCGACCACTTCTTCGAGACCACCCTCGGCGGCAGGACGATCGCCGGCAGGCTCGAGCGCGCGCTGGACGAGGGCTTCGAGGCGCGAGTCTGGTATGTCGGCCTCGCCAGCCCTGAGCTTCATCTCCAACGCATCGGGGCCCGCGTCTCGCGGGGTGGCCACGACATCCCGGAGGCGGACGTCCGCCGCCGATACGACGCGGGCCGGCGCACGCTGATCCGGCTGATGCCGCGGCTGACGGACCTGAAGGTGTTCGACAACAGCGCCGAAGCCGACCCCGCCGCCGGCAAAGCCCCCGAACCGTGGCAGCTACTCCACTTTCGCGGCGGCAGGATCCTCGCGCTCGCCGACCCGGCGCGGATGCCGGAATGGGCGAAGCCGATCGTCTCCGCGGCGATCCTGCGCGCCACACGCGGGGACGATCGCCGCAGATAGCCGCTTCCCGCCGGCCACCAAACCGGCTCGCCGACACCGGCGGAGCTTCGAGCAACCGCCGTCCTCGACCTGCTGGCGCGAAGCCGATCCTCGCCGCGGGCGATCCTGTTGCGCGCACGCCGGACCGTCACTGCAAATAGCCCAACGCGCGGAGGTGCCGGAGGGTCGCGGCGTCGTCAGGCGGGGGCTCGGTGTCGGGCTCGGGCTCGAGGTGCTGCTGCACCCAGGCCAGGAGCCGCGAGCGCAGCCAGGCCGCTTCGAGGTCGCCGGCGCCGGCGAGGTTGACGGTCTCGCCCGGGTCGGCGGCGAGGTCGAAGAGGTACTCGGCGTCGCGGCTGCGGCCGAGGCCCTCGCCCAGGCCCCAGCCCTGGCCGATGCGCGGTGCCCAGATCACCTTCCAGCGCTCCGAGCGGGCGGAGAAGATGCCACCGCGCAGGCTCGAGGCGGCGGCGAGGAGGACCCTGCCGTCGGGATCCGCGGCGCCGGGTTCGGCGGCGTCGAGCCCGCCAGCGCCGCCGTTGGAGGCGCCGAGCTGCCCGCCGCGGGTGACCGGCGCTCCCGGCTCGCGGCCCTCGCTTCGCCGGCCGGCTCCTTGCCCGGGGCTGCCCGCGCCGGCCGCGATCAGCGGCAGCAGCGAGCGGCCGTCGCTGCCGGCCGAGCGGTCGAGGCCGCACAGCTCGAGCAGCGTGGCGTGGAGGTCGAGGGTGTCGCTCGGGCGATCGACCCGCCCGGCAGCGATCCGCCCGCGGGCGTGGAGGATCAGCGGGATGCGCAGCATCTCCTCGTACAGCGTGTAGCCGTGGAGCACGCCGCCGTGGTCGAACAGCTCCTCGCCGTGGTCGGAGGTCACGGCGACGAGGGTCTCTGCGCGCGCAGCGAGCCGCCCGAGGCGGTCGAGGAAGCGCCCCAGCTCGGCGTCGTTGTAGGCGAACGAGCCGTCGTAGAGCCCGCGCAGGCGCCGGCGGTCGGCGTCGTCCGCGCTCCGGCGGCGGTGCTGGAGGTCGAGCAGCGTGCGCGTCGAGCCGTCGATCGACGAGGGGATGCCGGCGGTGAACCGCTCGGCGAGCGCCGGCGGCGGGTCATAGGGGTTGTGGGGGTGGATGGTGTGGAGGTAGACGAAGGCCTTCTCGTCCGGCGCCAGGCCCGAAAGCCAGGCGAGGGCGGCGCGGTGGACGCGCGCGGCGTTGTCGTTGAACGGCGCGCGGCCGGCTTCGACCTCGAGGCCCGGGGCGACGTGCTCGAACCCGCGGTCGGTGCCGTAGGCCGGACCGACGTGGACGTTGCCGGAGAACAGGCCCGTCCGGTAGCCGGCGCGCCGGAACAGCTCGGCGAGCGTCGGCGGGCCGTCGGCGGGGAGCTTCCAGCCGCCGCGATCGACGAACGCCCGGCCGATGAAGAGCGCCTTGGTCGCGGGCAGGGTGTTCGGGGCGACGCTCTGATGGCGGAGGAACGTCGCGCCCTCGGCGGCCAGGCGATCGAGGGTCGGCGAGATGCCGGCGGGGCCGCCGAGATGGCCCACCCGGTCCGCGCGCAGGGCGTCCAGGACGTAGAGGATCACGAGGCGCGGCGGGGCGGACGGGGCGGACGGGGCGGGAGCCGGCCGGGCGGGGGACGGCCGCACGGGGGACGGGGGCTCCGCCGTCCGCTCGCCGGGGGCGGCGACGACGGCCTGCTCAGCGCCGCCGTCGACCAGCCGCAACCGCCGCCAGCGGGCCGGCGGCCCGGGCGCGCCGGTGGCGAGGAAGCGGAAGCGCCGCAGCCCGCCTTCCTCCCCCAGCGGCAACGCGAACGCCCGCTCGCCCCGCAGGCGGCTCACCCAGCCGCCGGAGAACGACGCCGCGCCGACCGCTTCGCCGCCGGGCCCCTCGATCCGCAGGCCGAACCTCCGGTCCGAGCCCCCGCGCTCGGGCGGCACGAACTCGCCGGCCAGCACCGCGCCCGCGGGGACCCGGCGGACGTGATCGACCAGCGAGGCGCCGGACTGCACCAGCTCGTCGCCCTCCCAGCTCGTCGCGCCGGCGGGCGCCGCCGGTAGCGCGCGCGCGGCCGAGACCGCCGGCGGGTCGAGGCCGCTGGCGGCCTCGACCGTGAGGTCGACGACCACGCGGCCGAGCGGGAGGTCGGGGGGTAGGGCGATCCGGAGCGGGTCGGCGAGGGGCACCGAACCCAGGTCGCGGCCCGCCGCCCGCACGCGGACCGCCCGCCCGGCCGCTCCCACCTCGCCGAGCCGCATCTCGAGGGCGAGCGTGCGCGGCCTCGGGACGAGCTGGACCAGCTCGATGCGGGCGCCGTCCTCGGCGGGTCGCACCACCGGCCGGCCGTCGATCTTGTCCGGCCACCAGCCGCTCAGGAGGCGGTTGCCGCCGAGCGCGGGCGGCAGCGCGATCGTCTCCTCCTCGACCAGCAGATCCGGGAGCAGCCCGGCCGTGAACAGCTCATCTCCGCCCGCTCCGCCCGCGGGCGGCCGCTCGCCCACGCAGGCGAGCGTGGCGCTCGCGGCGAGCGCCCCGGCGGCGAGCCGCCGTGCCGCGGGCCGTCCGCGGCCACCGGCGCGGCGAACCGTATGGCCTTCGAGCTGGCCCTCGGACTTGCGTGGGATGGTCACGAGCCGTGGGAAGAAGAACCGCGCCCACCGGCGCGGCCAACCGTATGGCCCTCGAGCCGGCCTTCGGGTTGGCGCGGGATGGTCACGAGCCGTGCGGGAAGAAAACCGTCGCCGCTGACCGGGCGAATCGCCACCGGCGGGCGCCGGTCGCTCGCCGGCTCCGGCGCTCGCACGCCGATTGTAGCGCGGGCCCCACCAGCCGAGCAGCGCGCGGAGCGGCCGCCGCACCGAGCACGCGGCCGCCGGAGGGTAGAATGCCCGCCCATGGCCGAGATCCTCCGCGACGCCCATCAAGCCCTCGCCTTCGCCCTCGAGCGCTACCCCGAGCGCGTGGAGGCGGCGCCGGTGGGCCCGATCCTGCTCGAGAGCGCGCGCCAGAACCCGAAGCGCCCCGCCTACCTCAAGCTCGCGGTGCCGGACGAGATCGTCAAGAGCGTGCGCGGCGGCGCCGGCGGCGACCTGGTGCTGCTGGTGCGCATCCCCAAGGACGTGCTGGAGCGCCGGGAGAGCCGGATCATCCTCCCCGGCGAGGTGCGCTGATGGCCGCCGCCCTCACCTGCAGCCGCTGCGGCCGCGAGGCCGCCGCCCTCGACCGGCCGCCGCTGCCGGGCGCGCTCGGGCGCGCGATCGCGGAGCGGGTATGCGCCGACTGCTGGGGCGAATGGCGGGGCATGGAGGTGATGGTGATCAACGAGCTGCGCCTCAACTTCATGGACCCGGCGGCGCAGCAGGTGCTCGAAGACCACATGCGGCAGTTCTTCGGCCTCGCCGGCGGGGCGGGCGCCGCCGCGCCCTGACGGCCGCGCCACGCCGGACGGCCGCCGACGCCCGCGATCCTCGTGACGGACGGCCGCAGATCGGTTCCGCCGTGACCTCCGAGCCCGCCAGCGCGCCGCCGCTCGGCTGGGCGCTCGCCCGCTTCCTGCTCATGATCGCGGTGGTCGCGGCGGCGTTCGCCGCCGTGCGCTGGACGCCGCTCGGCGGCTACCTCGAGCAGCAGGCGCTCGCCGACCTGCTCGCGCGGCTGCGCGCGGCGTGGTGGGCGCCGGCGGCGCTGGTCGGCCTCTACCTCGTGATCAGCCCCGTCGGCATCCCGGTCACGCCGCTGGTGTTCGCCGGCGGCGCGGTGTTCGGCGCCGCCTGGGGGGCGCTGTGGAACTGGCTCGGCTGCGTCCTCGGCGCCGCGCTCAGCTACTACTTCGCGCGCGGCCTCGGGCGCGAGTTCGTCGCCCACCTCACCCGCGGCCGGCTGCGGCGGGTCGAGCGCCGGCTCGCGCGCACCGACTTCTGGTCGCTGGTCGCGATCCGCTTCGTGCCGCTGCCGTTCCCGCTGGTCAACTTCGGCGCCGCGCTCGCCGGCGTGCCGCCCGGGCGCTTCCTCGCCGCCTCGGCGGTCGGCCTGGCGCCCTCGGTCGGCGTCTACACCCTGCTCGCCACCGTCCTCATGCGGATCGCCGGCGGCGGCGAAGGCGGCGCCGCGGGCGCGCTCGCCGCGCTCGCCGTCGCGCTGCTCCTCCTGCTCACCTTCCTCCCCCGCCTTTGGCTCGCGCGCCGCCGCCGGCGGCGCTACCGGGAGCTGGTCGCGGCGCGGCGTGAGCGGGGCCGATGAACGAACCTACCCCGGCGGCGGCACGATCCTCGCGATCGCCAGCCCGGCGAGCAGCCAGCCGACGACCTCGCCGACGCCGTTGGCGAGCGTGTAGTCGGTCGGGAAGCCGTACCAGGTCCAGTACGAGAGCAGGATGCTCGCCACCGCGAACAGGCCGAGCAGCGCGACCAGCAGCACCCGCTTGCCGTAGCCGCCGACCACCGAGGCGAGCACCCAGGCGGCGATCAGGGCGGCGACCGCGCTGGTCAGGAACTCGGTGAGCAGTTGCACGGGCGACATCGGCTCCTTGCCCTCGGCGGTGTAGACGACGATCCCCGACGGCCCTTGCCGCATGCGCGCCAGGAACGCCTCCTCCTGTTCCTCGGTGGCTTCGCGGTGGTTCGGGAAGCCGGGGAAGAAGTAGAGCCCCGACTCGGGCACCGATCCCTCGAGGGCGGAGATCACCGGCTCGTCGTTCGGCAGGCTCTCGAACCCGATCTCCCCGAGCGGCAGCACCACGTGCGAGACGAACCCCCAGACGAACACGATCAGTCCACCGACCACGCCCGCGATCACGATCCTCTTCACGGCAGGTCCCTCCGGACCGGTGCGGGCGGCCGCTCAGCCTCCCTCGGCGCTCGGCCGGCCCCGTTCGTGGCGGCCGGAAGCGGCCGCCGATGTTCGGGTACTCCCGGCCACGGATGCTACCCGAGACCGCAGGCGGAGGAGCTAACGCTAACTTCCCGCCGCGGCCCGGCGGAGGCGGACCGGGGCACGGCGGCGATGGCCCACGGCTGGGGTCAGGGGTCGTTCGCGCCTCGCCCGCGTAGCGACGGCGGGATCGCCGCTGCCGCCTGGCGATGATCGCAACCGCTAGCGCGCGAGCGCGGCGTCGACCTCGGGGACGTCGATCAGGAGCGCGCCGTCGGCGCCCGAGGGGGCGCTCGCGGGGTCGAACTCGTAGTCGCGCACCACGCGGCGGAAGACGTCGCGCAGGGCGCGGGCGCCGAGCCGCGGCTCGCGCGCGGCGGCGTCGGCGATCCGGCGCACCGCGGCGGGCGAGAGCGCCAAGTGGATGCCGCGGCTCGAGAAGTAGGCGCGGCTCTGCTGGTAGCCGGACTCCGGGGTGCGCAGGAAGATCTGCACCAGCTCCTCGGCGGTCAAGTCGTCGAGCAGGACGACGGCGTCGAAGCGCGAGAGGAACTGCGGCGTCATCCCGTAATCGAAGAGGTCCTCGTTGCGCAGCCAGTCGCGCAGCGCGAAGGTGTGCTCCTCGCGGACCTTCCCGCCCTCGACCCGGGTCACCGGCTTGAGCGCACCGCGGTCGCGCCCGATCGTCACCCGGTCGTAGACCGCGTCGTAGAGCCCCTCGAACGCGCCGGCGGCGACGAACAGGATTCCGGAGGAGTCGACGCGCACGGTCTCGCCCCCGGCCCATTCGGGGAGCACGAACGGCACCGCCTCGTTCTCGATCAGGGTCAAGAGCGCCTCCTGGGCGCGGATGCCGGCGACGTGCGGCCGCTCGCCGATCCGGGCGCGGATCTTGTCCACCTCGTCGACGAACACGATGCCGCGCGCGACGCGGGCGAGGAGGTCGTCGCGGGCGGCCCCCGCGCCAGCGACCTCGCGCGCCCGCTCGAGCAGGCGCCCGAGCACCACCTCCCCCGGCCGCCCGCGCTCGGCCTCGCGCGCGAGCACGTTGGCGTGCAGGCGGACGAGCGTCGAGCCGGCGGCGAGCGCGGGGTCGGCC